>NZ_PVWO01000444.1 GCF_003003845.1 Chamaesiphon polymorphus CCALA 037
AGATGATGCCGCGTTGGGCTTCTTCGACATCTAAGTCGGCAACTTGGAGCAGGCGCAACAGGATATTTTCGACATCTTCACCGACATAGCCTGCTTCGGTGAGGGTCGTAGCATCGGCGACGGCAAAGGGGACGTCTAAGACTTTAGCCAAAGTCTGCGCGAGCATGGTTTTGCCACAACCCGTCGGGCCGATGAGTAAGATATTCGACTTTTGCAGTTCGACACCATCGTCGATAGCGTTGGCTTTATGGATGCCATTTACCCCCGTAGCTGGCTGTGCGGGGTTGGTAGTCGTACTTTTGGCTTGGGCGTAGCTGAGTCGCTTGTAATGGTTATAGACGGATACTGACAGCACTTTTTTGGCTTCGTCTTGGCCGATGACGTGCTCGTCAAGATATTTCTTTAACTCGCGGGGTTTGGGCATCTGGCTGAGGTTCATCGGCACAGATTCGCGACGTTTGCGCGGCGGCTCGGGTTTTGCGGGTGGATGGCTGACTGGCCCGTTCGGATCTAATAATTCTTCATCGAGGATCTCATTACATAACTCTACACATTCATCACAGATATAGACTCCTGGCCCCGCAATTAACTTGCGAACTTGTTCTTGCGATTTACCGCAAAAAGAACATTTGAGATGGGAGTCATAGTTTTTTATAGCTGGCATATTAGTGAGCGTGCCTCGTGAAGCAAGATAGAGTAAGATTGGCGATCGGGCACTCGATTTGCCGATTATCGGTTGCCGTCTAGTCGGGCTGAACGATCTCTAGAGATCGATTGTAGTCTTTTATGGCGAACGATCGCTACATTATACCAGTACGCTCGATGGTCTCATCGAGCGAGCCGTGGGCTAAAGTCTGGGGACGATCGCTACATTATATATTCTAAGTACGCTCGATGGTCTCATCGATTAAGCCGTAAGATTGAGTCTCGGCTGGAGACATCCAAAAGTCGCGTTCGGTATCTTCGGCAATGCGCTCGATCGGTTGTCCGGTATGATACGCTAGCAACCCGTTGAGATGATTTTTGAGATACAAGATTTCCCGCGCTTGGATTTCGATGTCTACGGCTTGTCCTTGAGCACCACCTAACGGTTGATGGATCATAATCCGTGAGTTAGGTAACGATCTGCGTTTGCCCGGTGCGCCACTGGCTAATAAAAACGCACCCATACTAGCTGCTAAACCATAGCAAGTAGTAGCCACATCGGGACGAATTTGCTGCATGGTATCATAAATTGCCATCCCTGCTGTAATCGATCCGCCTGGAGAATTGATATACAGTTGGATATCTTTTTCGGGATCTTCGGCTTCGAGGAAGAGCATTTGAGCGACGAGAGTATCGGCAACGTTGTCGTTAACTTCGCCACCTAAGAAAATAATCCGTTCGCGTAATAGTCTGGAGTAGAGGTCGAAGGCGCGTTCGCCCATCCCAGATTGCTCTACCACCATCGGTACCACATTGGTACTTGCAAAGATTTCGCTCTGAGTGTAACTAGTAATCGACCCGTAGCTAGAATTGGATACAAGCATGGTGGAATACGTGTAAAAGGAACATAAAATGTTGCCTAAGTGGAATTTTTTTTCACCTAGTTAACCGAATTATACCAATCTCTCACATAATGTTGTGCTCCATTGCTGGGGTAATGCGTTCGGTAAACCTGACTGGATGCGTGAGTTACGTCGATTTTATCGCGATCGGGGCTGCCGTTGCAGAACTATGTGTAAATTTCGCACACTTTGAGATTCAATTTCTAAATGTTCTCTAGGAAAAATGTATTAACTCGATCGTCCGCGCTACGATCTGGTTTTATTTATTTGCTAATTGGTGAAGTCGCTCGGAGCGACACGATCGCCAATCTGGATTGGAGTGCGAAAGTAGTGTGAGATTGAAGATCGCTCTCCAATCTCACATGTGAGTACTAACTGTTTGCGGCACGAATCGATTTATTCAGTTACGGCTTCGGCCAAAATATCGATCGCTTCGGACTCGCCTGCACTGGTAGCTTCATCTTCGTCTGCTGCTTTTAAGGAGCCTGCGGGGACTAATTCTATTTGGGCGTGTTCTTTGAGCCATTCGAGAGTTTTTTCTTTTTGGAGATCTTCGGTAATGAAGCTGCGCAAGCGATTTTCATCGATGTTCTCACCAGCTAATTGGGGAATGATTTCCGACATTTTAGCGGCAATATCTTCATCGCTAACAGTAATGTTCTCTTGTTTGGCGATTTCAGCGATCGCGAGTTGCTGTTTGATGTTCGAGATCGCATCGGTGCGGCAATTTTCTTTCATTTTAGGAATTGTTTCCCGCGTGAAGAGTTTATTTACATCCATGCCATATTGACTGAATTGATTGGCCATTTGGTTGAGGATGTTCATCGTTTCGCGCTCGATGGCTGTCTCTGGCAAATCTGCTTGGGCGACGTCAATCAGGGCAGTTTCGATCGCGGTGATGATATTTTGGTCGGTAGATTTTTTGGCTTGTTCTTGGAACCGCGTGACGATCGATTCGCGGTACTCAGTCAGGGTGTCAAAATCGCTCGCTTCTTTAGCAAAATCGTCGTCTAAGGCAGGTAATTCTTGCTCTTTGAGATCTTTGAGGACGACGTTAAAAATCGCGGGTTGGGCGGCCAAATCTTCACGGGGATAATCGGCGGGGAATGTCACATTAACTTCGCGTGTTTCACCGACATTCATGCCGACGATACCATGGACGAGATCGCTAATGAATTTGCCTTCGGATAATTCGATGTCAAAATCGTCAGCTTGGGCACCATCGATGAGCGTACCGTCGGCAAGTTTGCCCTCATAGTCAACTACGGCAATATCTTCCAGCTTTGCCGCGCGTCCGACGACAGGAATTGTCGTAGCTTTTTCGCGGCGTTGGCGATCGATAAAATCATCTACTTGGGCGGGATCGTAAACGATTTCTTCGGCTTTAACGGCCAATCCGGTATAAGTACCCAAGGTTACCGTTGGTGGGACATCTACCGTCGCCCCAAAAGTCAAAGCTTGTCCGGGGACGTAGGTTTCGAGTAATTTGTCGAAATCAGATGTAATCTGGTAATTACCGATCGCGGGGACTGATTCTTGCTCGATGGCTTGATTTATCGATGGTTCGAGCAAGGCTTCGAGTGCCATGGCTTTGACCTGAGTTTGACCCATCCGTTGTAAGATGACTTGTCTTGGGATTTTTCCCTTGCGGAACCCAGGAATGTTGGCACTGGTAGTCAGTTTTTTAATTGCCTGTTCGTAGTATTTAGTCGTTTGGTCTCCGGTTACTTCTATCTGCAAACCAATCCGGCTGTGTTCGAGTTTTTCCTGGGTAACTTTCATGATGTGTATGTCCGACAACAGTCAATGACGATATGTAAGGGGCTGGGAAATCGTGTAATTATGATATGCTTAGGTCTATAGCCAGTGAGATCGTTAAAGGTAGCACACAATTCGACTTAACTGCTTGCAGTAAGGCAAAGTCGCACTGCAAGCCCGCTACCTAAAGTAGGTTGCTATAGACGCATTATTTATCTAAAATGCCAAGTTTATCTGCACGATTCACCTATTTGATGATAGTACATTGCCGTTCGGTATTAAGTATTTAGGACGGGGGATTTACGATTTAGAGTTTTGGGATCGGATGTTCGAGCGACGTGCGGATCGACTATTATAGATCGGCGATCGATGCGTACCTGAGATCCGTCAGGCTGAAGGCACCGCTGAAATGCGGGCAAATTTTTAGACAATTAATTCAATTTCAGTGGAGGTAGCTTTCTTGTCCGATCGATATCGTGTAGCTATTTTAGGGGCGACAGGTGCTGTCGGTACCGAATTAATCGAATTACTGGCAAGTCGCAATTTTCCGCTTGCCGAACTCCGACTCTTTGCTTCGCCGAAGTCAGCAGGAACCAAGTTAAAGTTCAAAGGTGCGGAAATTACGGTAGAGTGCGTTGACGATCGCTCTTTTGAGGGGATCGATATCGTGCTGGCATCGGCTGGCGGTTCTACTTCTAAAGCTTTGGCTCCCCAAGCTGTCGCGGCTGGTGCGGTAGTTATCGACAACTCCAGTGCTTTTCGGATGCGTCCGGATGTGCCTTTAGTCATTCCCGAAGTCAATCCTCATGCGGCTGCCGAGCATCAGGGGATTATTGCCAATCCCAACTGTACGACGATCTTGATGGCAGTGGCGATTTATCCGCTGCATCAAGTTCAGCCGATTCAACGCGTCGTGGCGGCTACTTATCAATCAGCTAGCGGCGCGGGTGCCAGAGCCATGGCAGAAGTCGAAACCCAAAGTCGGGATATCTTAGATGGCAAAACACCCCAACCCGAAATATTTCCCTATCCGTTGGCATTCAATTTATTTCCCCACAATACCCCGATCGACGATCGCGGCTACTGTGAAGAGGAAATGAAAATGGTCAACGAAACCCGGAAAATTTTTGGTACCCCAGATCTACGCGTCACTGCTACCTGCGTCCGCGTTCCCGTCCTTCGCGCTCACTCCGAAGCCATCAACCTCGAATTTGCCGCGCCTTTCGATCCAGATAAGGCTAGAGCGATTTTAGCCCAAGCTCCGGGTGTAAAATTAGTCGAAGATTGGAGTGCCAATTACTTTCCAATGCCGATCGATGCTTCGGGTAAAGATGAAGTCCTCGTCGGGCGCATCCGTCGCGATATTTCGCACCCTAATGGGTTAGAATTATGGCTCTGCGGCGATCAGATCCGCAAAGGTGCCGCCCTCAATGCGGTTCAAATTGCCGAGCTACTGGTTGAGAACAATTGGCTCAAACGGAAGTAGTCGATTAGAGACATCGCCGAGTAAGGAATATAGATTTTTATATAGGAATGTCTCGATCGATAAGATTGTCGATCGAAGAGTAAGTTTTAAATTAAACTGCTATTTCAAACGCGATCGATTCATCACTCATAAGATATGTAAGAAGT
>NZ_PVWO01000445.1 GCF_003003845.1 Chamaesiphon polymorphus CCALA 037
TCGTGACGCTGGACGCTGACGAATCAGGCTTAGTTGTAATTGAATCTACAGCTTGGGAAGCAGTTGCGATCAATAAAGTGACACATACCGAACTTGCAGTAATTGCGAGCCAGTTTAGATAATGCTGGAAAGTATTCATTTTGATGATTTTTAATTGTAAAAATGGGCGGTGCTGGTTTGAAGTCCGATCTTTTATATTACACGAATGTAAAACCGATCTCGATCTCAAGCCTAAAGTTTCAAAACTTTTCATACCTCAATGCTGATATGAATATCTACTTATGGCGATCGAAGTCGGGCTACGCTGCTGCGCTTATTTAGCCGTAAAAGGTGTGTATTTGCCACCTAAACCTTCAACGATCGTTTTAGTATTGGAAACTAACATTTTCTGATATGTTTCACCCGGACTAGATGCTTCGCCCAATCCATCAACATAGAGTTCCTGCTCTGCTAATTTCACATTCGCTTCTTTAGCGATCGCGGTAATTAGTTTGGGATTGAGTGTCAGTTCGGCAAAAATCGTCGGAACTTGTGCCTTTTTAATTTGGCCAACCATTTCTTTCGCTCTCGCGGCGTTGGGCTTTTCTTCCGTACTCAATCCTTCTAAAGCATTAACCGGAATTCCATAAGCTGTGGAGTAATATCCAAGTGCGTCGTGAGTTGTAAATAACACTTTTTTAGCAGCCGGAATCGTATTTATTTGCGATTTAATCCAAGTATCGAGTTGCCCGATTTCGGAAGTTAACTTTTGAGTATTTTGCTTGTAAGTTGCTGCTTGGGCTGGCACTAATTTCTCTAAATTAGCGGCGATCGTTTCGGCAATTTTGCTTCCATGCTGGGCATTATGCCAAACGTGTGGATCTGCCGTGCTTTTACCATGTTCTTCAAACTGCTGGGGTTTTGGTACCGCTACTTCGTGTACGGCAATTTTCGGAGCTGGATTGGATGTTGCTTTAATTGCTTTAATTAGCTCTGGCTCAAAGTCATAGCCGCCATACAAAACTAGTTGAGCCTTTTCGATCGATTGTCTGGCTTCTGGGGTCATTTTGTAGACGTGGGGGTCGCTACCAGGAGGTAACAAGCACACTACATTTACGGTGCTAGCCGCAATTTGTTTCGTCAAATCGCACAAGACAGTATTTGTGACTACTACTTTCGGGCTGGTGGCTGTATTTGCGGCTGTGGTTGTGGCTGGGGTTTCGGTAGCTGTGGGGCTAGCCGCATCTGTAGGTTGTTTATTTGGGCTGGTGCATCCAGTTAGTAGCCCGATGGTGAAAATTGAGGCCACCAGCCAGTTATAGCGTAGTGGTTGTTTTGAGTTTGAGCGACGAGGATTAATGTTCGCGATCGTCATATTAAATTGGTAAATTATCGGTGGGTTCTTGGTGTGTGTCACAGCATCTAGCGTGACAGATTTCTAATAAAATGATAATCATTATCATTGTAAACAAGGTCATCTTATCGGGTTCGGTAGCTCACTGTCAATCGAACTGTCAATCGAGTAGATCCAATAACGACAACTCAATCACTAGTAGCAATTGGAGGCGTTGCTGGATTAAGGTATGATTCTGGATCGTTGCTTTCCAAACTGATTCCTTTAACTCCCAACTCCCAACTCCCAACTCCCAACTCCCAACCCCATCACCAGCAATTTCATACTTAGATCCAGCAACACCAAATCGGACTATCGATCTTGGAGTTGTCGCCATCTTTCGGTGCGGCTGGCGCGTTGTGTGGGGGTAATTGTCGCGTAGCAGTGGGGACAACAGATCCCTGGTTCGTAATGGGGCGATGCGAGATCTGAGGGCGAGATTGGGTTGCCACAACCCCAGCAGAGTTGATGGGTACCCGGTTCTAATCCGTGGGTGACGGCGACGCGATCGTCAAAAACAAAGCATTCGCCCTCCCATTGGCTCTCGGCGGCGGGGATTTCTTCGAGATACTTGAGGATGCCACCCTGGAGGTGATAGACGTTCTCAAAGCCTTGAGATAGCAGGTAGGAGGTCGCTTTTTCGCAGCGGATCCCACCAGTGCAAAACATGGCGATTTGTTTGTGTTGTTGCGGATCGAGATGGGTGGCGACGTATTCGGGGAATTCGGTAAAGGAGTCGGTATGCGGATCGATCGCGCCTGCAAAGGTGCCGATTTCGACTTCGTACTGGTTGCGAGTATCAATGACAACGACGTCGGGGTTGGCGATGAGTTCGTTCCAGTCTTGGGGTTTGACGTAGGTACCGACGAGATTGGTAGGATCGACGGTGGGGACGCCGAAGGTGACGATTTCTTGTTTGAGGCGGACTTTAAGCCTGTCGAATGGGGATTTAGTCGCGATCGATTCTTTATGTTCTAAGTCAGCAAAATGGGGATCGGCTTTGAGATAAGTGAGAATTGCATCGATACTCGCTCTATTACCACAAATCGTGCCGTTAATGCCTTCAGCCGCTAACAAAATCGTACCTTTAATCTGATGTTGCTGACACAGATTTAATAAGGGTTGACGAAGCTCTCGATAGTTCTCTAGCGATACAAATTTATAAAAGGCGGCAATAACTTGAGTCATAGCTGTGGCTTATCGATGGCATTATTTAATCGAAACTGCATCGTTTCTGGGGATCGGTCTGGCTGTCAAAGCTCTGTCCTGACAGGAGTTGAAGTTTGGTTCGATATCAGTACAAATTGCTGAATTAGAGTTACTAATGTATTTCTGTGACTAATTGTCTCATAGCATACAGTTTCGATCGATAATATCAACGATTATATGTAACCAGAAGTTTAATAGCAATTTCTGCTACCCAGCCCATGAATATCGTCGTGGATGGTCGTTACCAAATTATCAAGCGGCTCGGTAAAGGTGGATTTGCACACACCTATCTAGCAAAGAATCTGACTGCACCAGGTAACCCCACCTGTGTAGTCAAACAACTGCGTCCCAAAGTCGAGCATCCTCGGATGTTGCAGTTATTTCAATTGGAGGCGGCAATTCTGGCACGCTTCAAGCACGCTCAGATCCCCAATCAGGTGGAGTGCTTCGAGCATCAGGGCGACTTTTTTATGGTTCAGGATTTTGTCGCTGGCGACGATTTGAGTAAAGAATTTACGATCGGGCATCAGTGGAGCGAAGCCAAGGTAGTTAAGTTTCTGCGCGAGATGCTGACGGTATTGGACTACGTGCATGAGAAGCAAGCAATTCATCGCGATATCAAACCTGCGAATATTATCCGCCGTTGGGACAGCGGACAGTTGTGCCTAATCGATTTTGGGGCAGTGCACGATTTGGGGAGCGAGTCAGAGGCATCGACTACAGTGGTAGGGACTCCAGGCTATCACGCACCCGAACAAGCTGAAGGCGTGGCTACTTTTGGTAGCGATATTTACTCGCTGGGAATGACAGCAATTCAGTTTTTGACGGGACAGTATCCCCTCCACTTACCCAGGAACGAATCACAGGAAGTTATCTGGCGAGATCTGACCCAGATTAGCGATCGATTGGCCGCAATTTTAGAGCGAATGACACGGGTTGATTGTGTCGAGAGATATGAGTGCGCCAATGACGTTCTGCTCGATCTAGAGATATTCCCACTCGACTTTGGCGACGAAAATCGCTGCTCGAATCCTGCCGATCGCCGATTGACTAGTAAACTTATGGTGGTAACCATGCTGCTCGGCTTGGGTCTGGGCAGTACTGCCACGATCGTCAACCAAGTCGAATCTTACAAAACCACGGTCGAGGTATCGTTCGACGATGCTCGTCGATAATTGAGAATTGATAATTGAGAATTGATAATTGAGAATTGATAATTGATAATTACCGAATAACAGATTTGAGCAGTATAAGTAGGGTGGGCACTGCCCACCACAAAGGTTTCAGGCGATTTGCATCTAATAAATATATGCGCGAGAAAGGCTGTGGAGTAAGACTCCTCGGCACGAACGCAACTTTTGATTCTTGGCTCAACGAAACCACTTAAATTCGGCACCTTGCAGTGCAGTCTTCAATTCTCAATTCTCAATTCTCAATTACTACGACCGATCCGATCTGGGGTAAGATCGTCCGATGTCACGATCGAGCGACGACCTATCACTATGCCTAATCCATTACGTACCTTTCAAGTCGATGCTTTGCAGGTTGAAGTTTATCGCGATGAGGCAGATATTGTCAGTCATCTAGTCCAACACACCCAATCTTATCTGAGCGCAACGATCGATCGACAGGGGAGTGCCGCCGCAATTTTGGCCTCTGGAGCTTCGCAAATTAAGTTGCTTAAGGATTTAACAACATTTGGCGAAATCGACTGGGGACGGCTGACATTGTTTCATTTGGATGAATATTTGGGGATTGGTGGTACGCATCCAGCGAGCTTTCAGTTATTTATGCGGGAAATGGTAGCGCAAAAAGTGGCTCTGCGTCAGTTTCATTATCTCGCTGGCGATACCTTAGAACCGATCGCCGAATGCGATCGCTACGATCGGTTATTATCAGCACAACCGATCGATTTATGCTTCCTGGGAATTGGCGAAACCGGACATATTGCCTTTAACGATCCCGAAGTGGCAGATTTTAACGATCGCTATCCCGTCAAGTTGGTAAAATTGGCCGACAAGTCTCGCCAACAGCAAGTAAATACCGGATTTTTCGATCGGATTGAAGCCGTCCCTCAATATGCGCTCACGCTGACTTTACCCACCATTTGTAAGGCACGCCGGATTTGCTGTTTGGCAATGGGAACTAGAAAAGCTGCAATTGTCAAAACCATGCTGACTGGCGAAATTGCGCCAACCTGTCCCGCCACGATCTTGCGGAAGTATCCCGCTGCAACGTTATATTTAGACGAAGCTGCTGCTAGTGAAATTATGCCCTTGCTAGTGTCGAATTAGATATCTAGGATCTGTCTCTTATACACATCGG
>NZ_PVWO01000446.1 GCF_003003845.1 Chamaesiphon polymorphus CCALA 037
CCCAAAGTACTATCTACCCAAATTTTACCTTCGTGTCGATCGATAATTTTCCGACAAATTGTTAAGCCCAGACCCGTACCACCTTTTTTGCGAGAATCAGAGGCATCAACTTGTTGAAATCTTTCAAAGATACTTTCTAATTTATGAGCGGGAATTCCTTGTCCTTCATCGCGCACTTGAAATAGTACTACCTCCACCGCGTTCTTGGCTTTGGATTTAGATGTTTTTTGACCCTTTGGCACTGGGAGCGGCTGTCGCTGAGTCTCAACTGTCAGCCACACCTTACCGCCTGGTGCAGAAAATTTGATCGCATTGCTAATCAGATTAGTCAATGTCTGGAGAATATAATCTGCATCCGCCCAAATGTTGGCATTTAGGGGTTGATTGACGAGGGTAATGCCATGCTGTTGCGCCATGGGTTGCATCGCTTCGACTGCTTGCACCATCAGATCGGCAGCATTACACGCTTGTTTTTCGATCGTCACAGCTCCCGATTCGATCCGTTGGAGATCGAGGACGCTATTTACCAGCCGTACCAGTCGTTCGGTATTCTCATCGGCGATCGCCAGTAGTTGTTGTCCGTCGCTCGAAAGAGTCCCCAAGCGTCCTGTCGCCAAGATTTTGAGGGCACTATGGAGGGATGTTAGCGGCGTGCGGAGTTCGTGACTGACGACAGAGATAAATTCATCTTTCATCCGTTCGATTGCCTTACGATCGCTGATATCGCTAGTCAGGGCAAAAAAACCGCCCACTCGATCCTCAAGATCCCGGTGGGGAATGTAAGTAACGCTCACCGATCGACTGCTACCATCAATGAGATCGATCTCATTTTCATAGGTGACAACTTGCCCAGCTAGAGCCGTCTGAATGTAAGGTTCCATTCTTTGATAACAATCATTGCCCCAGACTTGACGCATATGGGTACCGTGCATCGCCGTTAGCGACTGTCCCAGCCAGTCAGTATAGGCTCGATTGTTAAATTGATAGCACTCGCGATCGTCGATATAGGCAATTAATACTGGCAACGCATTGGTAATCAGTCGCAACTGCTCCTCACTCTGGCGCAGGGCTGTTTCTGCCTGCTTGCGATCGTCGATTTCCTGCTGGAGACTGACATTAACAGCTTGCAGTTGTGCCGTTCTTTCCGCCACAATCTCCTCTAAATGTTCCCACAACTCCCCTTGAGCGAGGGCGATGCTAATTTGATCGGCGAGCTGTTGCATCAGTTCTAGCTCAAAATCCGCCCACTGGCGAGGTCGATCGCATTGATGAGCGATCAGCAATCCCCACAGCGGATGAGTAGGAGGTGTCGATCTGGGCGGATGGACGCTCGAACTGTGCAAAATCGGCACGATTAATTTAGCTTTGACCCCAAACTGTTCGACGAATTCTACCAGACAATCGGCTACATCCGCCTGCGGATCGCGGACATCCGCCACCGCTCTCACGCGTCCGCGCGCATACCGCTGTTGGTACTCATGCGGAAATACTTCTTCTGGAAATTCCATCCCCAAAATTGCCTGATATTCCGGCAATACGGCTTCACTAATCGGTTTGCCAGTACCGTCAGCCAGCACCTGATAAATCAAAACTCGATCGGCTGTTAATACCCGTTGGACTTCGGTGACGATCGTCCGCAGAATTTCGGATAGTTGTAATGACTGACGAATCTTAAAAGCAATATCTGCAAACAATTCCACCTGTTGCCGTTCTCTCTGAATTTGGGCGGCTGGCGGTACCGATCGATCGTCACTAGGCATCGCGGCTGAATTTCGATTTCTCGCAGCCGATATTTTTTTTGGTGGCTTAGACGGTTTACCTGTCATTCGATCGGTGGTGTTGGGGCGAGGCTATCGGTGATATCATCATCTTACCGAAAAACCAGCTTTTAGCTAAGTAATGACAGATTTCCCACCAGAATGGTTGCAGGGTATTCAGGAATTTAATCAGGGTGAGTATTATGCCTGTCACGATACGCTCGAAGCTTTGTGGATGGAGTCGGTAGATCCAGACAAGAAGTTTTATCAAGGCGTGTTGCAAATTGCGGTGGCTTGCTATCATCTCCACAATCGCAATTGGCGCGGTGCGGTAACTTTGCTCGGCGAAGGAATCGGGCGGCTACCTTATTATCAACCTGTATATGCAGGTATCGATGTGACTAAATTGATAGAAGATAGTCGGAATTTATTAAATACCTTACAATCGATCGGGATTGAAGGGATCGATAATTTTGTCGATCGATTATCTCAAGATTCAAGTATTTTGCCGATGGTTCGATCGATCGAAAGCAATCTTTAGGTCACTGGTTGTTACTAATTTCTTAAAAAGTAGCCAATTCATATATATTTGAATTGCCATTTATTTGAACGAACTTCGCCAGTTTTTGTAAATCTTCGCGATCGAGACTATTCTCATCGGCAGAACATTTGATGATGTAAGCTAATCCTCGATCGTCTATTTTAAATATCGCCATTCCACCGTCTGGATCGTAGACAATTGGCTCGGAACTCGCCCATTTACAGTCACCGCTACCAGCCAATATTTCTAGATCGAGTGTTACGAGTCGATCTAATTCTACATAGACAAAACTCTCCAGATCTTCGATAGATGCGATCGACGATAGAGCTTGTGGATCTGCCGCAGCAATAATTATACTTCCAGCCACGATTTAACCTCCAATAGTCACACCAAAATGATGGATTTGATTAAATCCATCTCGTGGCCAGCCTTCATTTCCAACCGCGCTTTAAGTATTACTTTCTGATTTATTTTTAGCTGCCTCAGCCGATTCGATTTGACTGGGAGACTTTACAGCAGATTCGATCGCGTCTACTTCTTTCTTAAACTCTGACTGAAAATCATTCGAGGCTTCCTGGAAACCTTTAATCGCTTTGCCTAGACTCTTACCTATTTCTGGTAACTTCTTGGGGCCAAATACCAATAGTACGACAACTGCGATCGCGATAGTTTCCGGTAACCCAATCCCAAAAAAGTTCATAATCTTCTTCCTGCTTCCAATTGCTCTGGCTGTGTCTACAGTTATGCACCGTCATTTTATCGATCGAGGCTTAGATCGAATCCGGTGAGATCGACTAACCTATTATCTTTTAACTATCGACGATCGACGATCGACTAATCTAAAGTGGCTATCGATCGGATATGGGATAGAGTCAATCTCGCGATTGCGATCCAGGAATAAACCTGACAAAGGCTACCGTTGTTTACCCATCCCAATCTCCAGTCACAACCTGTGCCTATTGTCCGCCGCCACTCCAGTCAACAGAGAAACTATCTAGAACTAGAGAGTTATTGTAGATTTGGAGAATGATGAGTAAAAAGACTGCGAATAAGAGCATAAATACGCCCATAACTGGGGTAGTGCCCCAACCAGGAACGACTTTACCATATTCTGCATTTAGAGGTCTGAGCAGATCTCCTAATTTTGTGCGTTGTGCCATGTGTCGATAATGTTATGTGGATACTATTATATAGGCGGGGTGGAAACATTCCACATCCCTCAGTGTACCAAACAAAATTCTCCTTTTCGACAACCGATCCCGTTCTATTTCGAGTCGAGCAGGCCATGTGTTGACATCCCCACCGCTTGAGTAGATTCGAGTCTGCTTGGTGTCGATCGCTGTAATATTTGGTAAATTTTTGTAAAATTCATTAATATTGTAAGAGAAGCAACATCCTTAAATTAAAAAAATCATGGAATCTGCAACAGTTCTTAGCATTACGTTAGGCGCAGCGGTGATCCTCACCACTGCTTACGGTCTATATATCTCCTTCGGCCCTCCAGCCAAGCAATTGTCCGATCCTTTCGACGATCATGAAGACTAAGTTAGTCGATCGTCGATCGTTGATAGCTGTAGGGTGGGCAGTGCCCACCACATGGGCTTGAGAGATTTATATTCCTGTATCGATCGAACAGTTTCGCCGATAATATCTAATCCCGAATCGTTGTGTATTAGACGATCGCAGTGGCTTTAGATAGCAAGGGGAATCCTAGTTTTTCGCGCTGTGCGAGATAGAGGTGGGCTACTTGGCGTGCCAATCCACGTACTTTGCCGATGTAGCGCGTTCTTTCGGTGACTGAGATGACACCGCGCGCATCGAGCATGTTAAAAGTATGAGAGCATTTGAGCACATAATCCAAGCTCGGCATGACCAGCTCTTTAGCGATTAATTGTTCGGCTTCTTGCTGATAGAGGTCGAACAGCGTAAATAATAATTCGGGATTAGACGCTTCAAAATTGTAAGTAGATTGCTCGATTTCCGATTGGAGATAGATATCGGCATAGGTAAGTGTATCGTTCCATTGAATTTTGGCGATCGAATCTACGCCTTGCAGGTACATACACAACCGCTCTAAACCGTAGGTAATCTCGATCGATACCGGACGACAATCGATCCCGCCACACTGTTGGAAGTAGGTAAATTGAGTAACTTCCATCCCATCTAGCCACACTTCCCAACCGACACCCCAAGCACCCATGGCGGCGTCTTCCCAGTTATCTTCGACAAACCGGATATCGTGATCTGCTGGCTCGATGCCCACGGCGCGGAGGGAGTCGAGATAGACGTCTTGAATATTATCGGGAGAGGGTTTGATCAGAACTTGGTATTGATAGTAATGTTGATAGCGGTTGGGGTTTTGGCCATACCGACCGTCGCCCGGACGCCGACAGGGTTCGATATATGCCACCGACCACGGTTCGGGGCCGATCGATCGCAAGAAGGTATGATGGCTTTTGGTGGCAGCACCTTTTTCGGTATCGTATGCTTGGACGATCGAACAGCCTTGTGCGCTCCAGAATTGGTTGAGAGTAGCGACGACAGATTGAAAGTTCATGGATAGAGGGTAGAGGATAAGAGTCAAAAATAAGTCTAAGAGTTGGCTAGACTTCGATT
>NZ_PVWO01000055.1 GCF_003003845.1 Chamaesiphon polymorphus CCALA 037
GTAATCAATGCACCCCACGATCCCACCAACTACAACAACCCCGATCGTCAGCACTGTCGCGCAACAACATCGTACTGCGCCGATCGCCAAATCTACAACTGGTGCCGCCCAAAAGCTGGGCAAATTGTCTACAGTTGCAATGCCAAACTGGCAAGATCGATCGCCTCTAACTAGCCCAGACATCCAGGCTAAACCAAAAGCGATCGCCCAATCCGAACTTCCTGGCGGCTCGACACCACCACCAGCTCCGCCAGTCCCAACTAATCGACCAACTACGGTAGATACAGGCGATGGTTATCCTACCAGCATTCCAGCTAATTATTTTGGCCCAGCGATTGGCTTTGGAACCGGATCTACATCTTTTGGTGTAATTAGCAGATTTCCATTTGGTACGAATTACTCGATTCGTCCCTCCGCAGTGTTTGGAAATGGTGGCACGATCGTGCGAGTGCCAGTTACCTATGATTTTGCATTAGGCGACAGAGAACCATTCGAGCGCAATCCGCTGGTAACTTTTCATGCTGGTGGTGGCGTGCAGTATAGTTCGGGGATTGGTGGTGCCAGATCTTCCCAATTCGGACTGCTAGGTACGATCGGGGTTGATGTCAATCTGTTTGAAGGTGTGGCGTTAGTGGGCAGCTTTAATACTGATTTTGCCTCAGTTAGTGGTACGAATATTGGTTTGGGATTTGAATTTTAGAACTATCGTTAATTAGTTAATAGTTGATAGTTGATAGTCGATCGCGAAGTTATTAAGACGGAGATTTAAACTCCGTCTTAATAACAATCCGCCTTTAGGCGGGGGCTTTTAACCCTTGCTCTTCGGATAATATTTTAAGGAATAATTCGATCGACGATCGAATTATTCCTTTATTTACTGCTGTAAATTACAACAGGCACCCGCTTATAAGCCGGAGTACCCGATCGAGTTTCGGTTTTTGCGGTGAAGATAACATTCACTTCTGGATAAAACATCAACGCCGCACCTTCGCGCACCGAGCCGTAAATTACTTCCACTTCATCCATTTTACCTGCATCGCCTTGGACGGTAACTCGATCGTGTGCCGCTAGGCCAATCTTTTCGGCATCGATCCGATTGAGGAGAATGCAGTTGCGATGGGGCATTCCCCGATATTTATCGCCGAGTTTGTAGACGACAGTATTATGTTGAGAATAGCTGCGTCCGGTCATCAGAGCCAGCACTAGGCCGCGTTCTGGTCGATCGATTCCAAATTCTTCCGGTTTTGGTAGCGTCAGAGTTGGTAGCGGCGTGACGAACATTTTTGCCTTACCAGAGGGCGTTTTAAAGTGGGGGGTGGTGACGATCCGCCCAGAGATGGTAAATTCCTCATTTGTATCGTCGATCGTGCCGATTTTTTCGTAGCCAGGAATGGTTGTCGCGATCAGTTGTCGCACATAGCGCGGATCGGATAACTTGTGCCACTGAATCGGATCTTCACCTAAAACCCGATCTGCCAAAGTTGTTAAAAATTCAACTTCAGTCACCAAATCTGCACCCTTTAAATGAGTTTCCCCAGTATCGTTAAACCGGACGAAATTGTTGCCCGATTCGACTGTGGTTTTATACGGATGCTCGAAGCGATTGAAGACTGGAATGATAATTGTATTAGTTTTCGCCAGTCCGTTAAAGTGACCGATATTGGGTTTGGTGGCGAGATAAATAATCGTATCGATCTTGCTTAAGGCGCGTTTTGCCTGCGCTGAGTTGGGATTGGCTCCGTAGAGATTGCCGCCAACGCAGATCAGTGTATCGACTTTATCTGCATCTGCGGCTTCAATTAAATCGCGGGTGTGATAACCCTTGGGTAGCGTCAAAGGTCGCCCCAGCAGTCGCTCTAAGGCTTGCTTAATCTCTTCCTTGAGCTTTACCGTCACGCCCATCGAGCCAAAGCCCTGCACGTTAGAATGCCCCCGTACGGGCATCACGCCAGCACCCATTTTGCCTGCATTCCCAGTCATCAGCGCGGTATTGGCAATACTGTAAACGTTATCGACGCCATTAGTCTGTTGGGTAATTCCCATCGCCCAACCAAATACCACCCGTGGCGATTTACCGATAATTGTCGCGGCGGTTTCAATTTCCGATCGAGAAACGCCACAAGTAGCGGTAATGGTTTCCCAATCGACATTTTGCGCCTGTTCGAGAATTGCTTCCCAGTCTTCTGTATGTGCTTGCAGAAACGATCGATCGACTAGTCCCTGCGCGATTAAAGATTTTTGAATGCCTACAAATAACGCCACATCGCTACCCGGAATCGGCTGGAGATACAGCGAAGCAATATCCGAACCTGGAATCAAAGATTTAACCGGAAACGCGGGAGAGCCAAATTTCACTAACCCGATTTCCATCATCGGATTGATGATGATAATTTTCGCGCCCTTTTCGCGCAACTTAATCAACTCGTTCATCAAGCGCGGGTGATTGGAAGGTGAATTCGCTCCCGCCAACACCACGCAGTCAGCTTCCTTCAAGCTTTCCAAACTGACGATCGAAGTCTTGGTACCAAACATCTCATTGAGCGCGGTAGTCGAAGGTGCGTGGCACAAATCCGAGCAATCCGCCAAATTATTAGAACCCAGCGTCCGCATCATCAATTGCAGGATAAACGCCGCTTCATTGCACCCGCGTCCAGAACTATAAGAAGCTACCCGCTCCGGATCTCTTTTAAAAGCCTCAGTCGCGGTCGAGTAAATCTCGTCCCAAGAAATCCGCTCGTAGTGGGAACTCCCCGCGCGCAAAATTACCGGAAAACTCAACCGCCCCAACCTGTCGGCTTCATAAGATGATAATTGCTGTAATCTGGCGATCGGATTGGTATCGAAAAAATGTGTCGAAACCCCAGGCTGAATCTCTGCCGTAATTGCCTCCACACTCTTCATACAGCGTTGGAGCTTTTCACCTTCTTCGTTGGTAAATCCCCCTTTTTGCCCGCCCGTACCCCACGAGCAAGACAGACAGGCACTATGGTGAAACAGTGTTTTCCAGAGTTTGGGGCCTTGCGGCGATAGCGTTTTCTCTGCCCAATACTCAATTACGGGCAATCCCCCACCAATTGCTGGTGTATCCTCATTGGTTTCGTTGAAGGGCGGTTGCTGCTGCGGGTTAGTTTCCATTCGATCGCCAGATGGGGAGCTTATTTCGATAAGCTATCATAATTATCTAGATACCTCGGTATATCAATGGACAGATTTTAGTTAGCGATCGAAGCAATAGGTTCGATCGAAAATAATTGTCATTTTTATTAATAATCCTTTAATGCAGCAGACAGACATAATAACCAGGCAACATATCTATTTGGCTGCACCTCTATTTACCAAGGGCGAGCGAGATTTCAATCTTAGCGTATCTGAATATTTAACCGCTAATGGTTATCGAGTATTTTTGCCTCAACAAGAATGCGAAAATGCTGAAGGAGAAGATATTTATAAAACTTGTCTGGATGGGTTGCGATCGGCAGCAATTGTTATTGCAATTGTCGATGGTGCTGATGCCGATAGTGGTACTTGTTGGGAATGTGGTTATGCGGTGAGTCAGGGCATTCCAGTTATCGCTGTGAGAACCGATTTTCGAGGTTCTGGCGATACTAAAGGGTTTAATGCGATGATTTATTATAGTGCGGCAAAAGTCATCGATGGTAGCGATCGATTTCTGGAGGAGATTCTCAGCGCACTTCAAGGATTGGCAGCGTAATAAACCGATTGCCATAAAAATGGCACCCTCGAAGATTTTCCAGCTCAGAGGCTATGCCCACGATCGGCTGTGGCAATCAATAATATGTTTGAGATGGCGTTCGCGGCGCGTGCTCAAGCCTTGTCGCTCTTAGTAGTACTTTAACTGATGCCGACGATCGCTAACGAATTATAGACAGCTCTAGCGATCGTGATGAGTAGCAGGCAGTAAATTTTTGTTAAACTTTGTAAGCTTATCTTGCGCTTGCTAGCTGTCAAAAATGATAATTCAGTTTATGTAATGAGAGTAAATAACTACCGTGTTTAAAAAGTTTTTTGGCAAAAAAAATGATGGCTTTTTTCTTCAACTAGAAGACGATGACGCGCAAAAGCCCGCAGCGAAGGCTAAACCTGAAGCCAAGCCTGAAGCTGTCGCTCCGGCAACTCCAGCTCCTGTAACCACAGAGACTGCTCCAGCAGCCGCGAAAACTGAAACTGCTGCCGCTCCTAAAGCTGCTAAATCCGAGAAAAAATCTGTTAAAAAAGCTGAAGCTCCTAAAGCTGTAGAGCAAAAAGCACCTGTAGTTACCGCACCGCCAGCTCCGCCAATTACTAACTTTGCAACTGATTACCTGATCAAACCTTCTTCCAATAGCAGCCGTCGTCTGCCTGGTGCGAATATGCGTGGATTCTTGGATCTAGCTCGTAAGGTTGACAAACCAACGGCTTTTAAAGCATCTGCTGCCGAGCGCAAAGCTGGTGAAAAGTAAATTTTGACTGGTATCGATTTATTAATATAGCTCCTGAAATCTGCTCTAAAGATTGGATTTCAGGAGTATTTTGTCGTTACCGAAACCGCTCGATGAGAAAATTGAGTCTCACTATTCCAGCACGAACGAATCTAATTAGTTGAGGCTCGATCGATTGGCAATGAGATTTTGCTCCCGACACATGGCTAGACTGCTATAAAGATGAAACGCTCGATCCCACGAGCAGTCGGCGCGGCGCAATAATTCGATATGCGGATCGATTCGCTCTAGTAGCTCTGGATAGCCTATTGCAGTTTCTGCAAAAGGTGCAAAATTGCTTTGGACTCGCACGTTGGGCATTTTCTCAATGACTTGGGACATGAGCTTGTTCCAATTATCGTGGCTGGTAGTCGCAATTTTTTCTCCATTTAATAATCCACTCAAATCTCCGCTCGATTGTCCGTTGGCATCGCCATTGAGTCGATCGCGATTTTTGGCGATAATTTGTTTATAATCGCAAAAATCATAAGTTTGCGAACATAATCTAAACATGCTGCGACGTTTGGGTAAGTGCAAATCGCAGATCTGAACGTAGTCGAGAATTCTACTACGGCGACGGGTGCGGTTATTGAGTTCGATCGTGACCACCTCTTCAAAAATCGGTAGCATTCCCCTTACAATCTGAGCAACTTCCGACCACTCAAAATTAAATGTCCGCAGTTCCGATCGATCGTCCATACACACGATCGAGGCTTGAGGCTCAAAGGATTGAAAATGACTGACATTAAAGACAAATAGTTGCTGTGTCTGCTGTAGAGAGACACAAAAACACGGAATCTCGGCTTGGAGTAACAAATCCCGATAAAACTCTAATTCGCCCATTTTTCCCACGCGGTACAGCCGCCAGCCCCGACTGGGCAACTGAAGTCTGGCACTATAGTTATCGATCTCCATAATCGCGGCAAATTTCTGCGCCGCAGGTTTTTTATCCTCTACTTCGATCGGTTCGAGGATCAAAAATCCTGGTTCGACATTATCTTCGATCCCCGCTCTGGCACAAGCATAGGCATTAGCTTGAATTCGTGCTTGGACTTCCTCGATGCGGAGAATTCCCGCTCGTGCTTCGGTGGTGATTTTGAGATTTACGGAATGTTGGAGCAACAATCGATAGATTTCCAGTGCATTATCGAGTTTGTTGGTTGCTTCTTGCAGTTGTGCCGCGTAAAGTTGTACTTGGTGGTCGTCTGGTCGCTGGGCAACTAAGGTCGCGATGATTTTGGCGGCAGTCTTATAATCCTTACGCTCCAAGGCATCAGCAGCTTGCTCTAACATAGATTTAGGCGAATTGGTTGGATAGAGTAGTCTTGTGAAAGCCATCAGGAGTTAGCATTGCCCTAGCAAACACACATTCATCGTCTATATAGAATGCCCCCATTTGGGTCTGAAGTTAACTAGCTACTAGATTTGTTTGACTACCAATTTATCGAACTAATGCTGCTGGACGAATGTTGTTCGTTACAAAAACGACCCTCTACTCTCTACCCTCTTTAATAATTCAGCTCTCATTTTTTAAGATCGACATAATGCATTCAGATTCATTGACAGCTAGCCACGGTATTATTCTGGTTTTATTACTCGGTTTTGCGATCGCGCATAGTGGTTTGGCAGCTTTACGCCCCTGGGCTGAGTCCAAAATCGGCGCGCGGTTGTATCGAGTTATCTTTGCATTGGTAAGTATTCCCTTTGCGACTATTCTGATTATTTATTTTTTCAATCATCGCTATGATGGCTGGCAACTGTGGCAGGTGCAGGGTACGCCATGGGTGACGCCACTAGTCTGGATTTTGTCGTTTATCTCGTTTCTATTCCTTTATCCAGCGACTTTCAATCTGTTGGAAGTGGCGGCGGTAGCCAAGCCCCAAGTCCGAATTTACGAAACAGGTATCATGCGTGTAACCCGACATCCGCAAATGGTCGGTCAATTAATTTGGTGTGTGGCTCACACATTGTGGATCGGGACTAGCTTTACGTTGGTAACTTCGATCGGGTTAATGTTGCATCATTTATTTGCGGTCTGGCATGGCGATTATCGCCTCGGCAAGCGTTATGGAGCGGAATTCGAGCTAGTTAAAGCCAGAACCTCGATCGTGCCCTTCCAGGCGATTCTCGATGGTAGACAAACGCTAAAATTAGCAGAGTTCCTCCGGCCTGCTTACCTTGGGGTAGTCGCCTTCGTCCTGGTATTTTGGTGGGGGCATCCATGGTTAATTGAGATGACCTCACGGGTATCCTTTTAGACAGTGGATCGGTGTTAATAGATCGGCGATCGGCCATTTAGCTGTAGATTCTCGCTCTATTACCTCGATCCCTAGTGCTTATTCCGCGATCCCTCTACCCCGATCGGAGTATTTAGCGTTAAAATGATTACCTATATAAAACAAAAGATTTGATATTAAACCGACCACCTTTTATGATCCATTCTGTAACAGATCTGAATTTTAAGGAACGGGTTCTTGCATCATCGCTCCCCGTACTGGTTAACTTTGAAGCTCCTTGGTGCGGTTTGTGTAAGCTAATCCAGCCTACCCTAATTCAGTTTTACGATCGTTGGGACGAGCAAATTAAATTGGTTAATATCAACGCCGATGAGAATTTTAAGCTAGCTAGTACTTATAAACTAAAAACACTACCTACCCTAATTTTATTTACCAACGGACGGATCGTCGATCGACTAGAAGGCTTTCACAGTAAAGAGGCTTTGCGAGCAGATCTCGATCGGATGACGCGAAAAGCAACTCTCAACTGGCAGATTGGGGAGAAGGCAATGCCGATGCAGATCGACTGGCGATTGGTCAGAACCGAATAAACTTAACAAATATTTTTATATTAAATCTAGATGGTGGGCACTGCCCACCACTTAAGCCCGAGCAGCACAACAACTTCGACTCATTCACTCGATCGAGTCTATGCGTTCGCTTAGCGTGCCAGAGGCAATCAAGTAAATAATTCGATCGGTGCAATTGAGATCGATCTGTCTAGATCGATCTTTTAGTACATGAGATCGAAGCAAAAAGACTTTAAACTGCTCGATCGATTTAACCTACCTCGACAGTCGATACCGCTGATGTACTAAGTAAGTGTGGAGATCGACATTAATATCATCGCGTATAAAAAGCCTGAACTATGATTAGAATGATTTCTGGATGGACTATGATTATTTCTAAGGATAAATCATAGTCCGTCTCTTAATCCGATAAATCAAAGTTCCAGGCAGTAATATTGTCGAGAATTATGCCAGGATCGATCGAGTAGTAGTAACATAAAATATGTACTCGAACTGCGAACTCTACATTTTTTGTTTTTGCTTAATGCGTTTCAATTTTTGCTGGCGAATCAGTTCGTCAAATTTTGCCACTAATTCTTCTAATTGAAGATCGACTTCTTCAAAATCTAGCCGAGCTTGACGCAAATTGTCGATAAGTCGGCGATTTACTGCTGCATCGGGCACGATCGGTTGTGCTTTCATGATAATCTCCATTCCTGGGTAATTTCTTGGATACTACGATTTAAAGCTGGATTTTTTTGCTGAGTTGTTTGGATAGATCGATCGACTATTCCTATGATATCAGGGGGAATCGGCGGTTGGGTATTGGCGACTCTAATTTGCAGGTTAGAGAATAGCGAAAATCGTTCTATTGCCTGTTGTGCAATACTTTGGAGTTCATCTAGAACGGGAATTGTATCTTCTGTTTCTCCAAAAGCATCAAATAGCGACAGTTCGAGCGTTCTAGCCGTATCGATAATTTCTAAAAGCTGATGTTGTAGATCCCAGATAGTTTGAGCGGTTTCGGGGCTTAATTTTGCCATAGATCGTGAAAGTTCATTGCTGCGTAGATTGGTGCGAGACTCCATCTACCGGAAGCTGGTGTTTTCTTTGCTTACGTTCGATTAAAGCATAATCAAAGCGATCGCTCGTACCAATACCCGATCGAATCGAAACAGATCGATTAGTCTATGCCTACGCTACGCGATTCCGCAAAGCGGAGGCTACGCCAACGCACCAACCCCAAATCGCCACCAAATAAATCGACATTAATATCATCGCGGATCGCGCCAGGATCGATCTTAAAGTGTCCAATCTTCAATTTTAAGATCGGGAACCTGCGAGAAATCTTTATGGTTGCGAGTAATAATAGTTCCTCCAACAGAAAGAACAATCGCGGCAATCCGCATATCTTTTTCTAATCTTTTCTTTGATAAAGATTTGTGTTCTAGAAGCAGATGTTGGTGATAAGTATTGGCAAGTTCGCTAAATGTCAATATTTCAATAGTTTTTAAAAATTCGGTCGTCTGCCAAAGCTTGCCATAGATTCTAACGAGATTATTTGCTTCAGCAGGATCGTTTACTCTACCAGCCCAGCCGTTAAAGAGTTCTTGGATGGTAACAATCGTTGTGACAACATTAGAAACCTCTTGGGTTACTCTATAAATTAACTTTTGGTTTCCAGCTAGAAATAATGAAGCAGAATCGGTGTCTAGAATGAATAGGGTCATTATTCTTCAGTTGTATCTGCTCTATCTGCGGCAATATTAGCAACTACAGCCGCAAAATCTTCATCATCTTGAAAAATACCTGCAAATTTTAGCATCGGATGCTCTGTTTTTGCCGGAATACTGGGCAATTGGTGTTTTAGTCGCTCTACCTCAGCTTCTAACAAGGCAACTCGTTCTTCTAGTTCTATTGGCATAGGTTGTTAATCCTTGTGGCTCTAGGTCTATTATATCCAAGATGCGATCGATCTAACCCAATACCCCTGTAGCGATCGAATCAAAACAAATCTATCGCACCAACCCCAGATCGAACCCAAATAGATCGATATTAATATCATCGCGGATCGTGACAGGTTCGATCGAGTATCAATATCGATCGAACAATTGGGCATAATAGATCGACAACTCTATCGTTAGAATTAGTGAGTAAAATAGTGATTAATCTTTACCCACTCTAAGTTCTAAACATTAAGTATCTAATTCTCGATCGACCATAAGAGTTGTTAAATCATTTAACTTCTGATTCATTCCTTTGCTGTAATTGCGAAAAAACACAACCATTGGTAAAAAACAAAATAACAATGCTACTGCAAGCACAATATAGAGCATTGAAGATGACTTCTCTGCTGGAATAGGTGAAAGATTAATAACATTATTGATAATTTGAGTGGGTGATGATTGCGAATCGACTGGATGTTGAAATATTTTATAAGCAGCCCAGCCAACACCTGCGACACCAACAAGCGGCAATGCTGCGGTTACAGCCAAGCCACCAAGCATTCCACCTCCAATCAAAGATCCCACAGCAGCTAAACCAGATGTCATACCAGCAGCACTCAAACCTGCGACGCTTCCAGTAGCAGAGATAGCCGCGATAGATGCCATTCCACCTGCGGTTCCACCAATAACTCCACCGACTATAGCAGCCTTTGAAGAACCCTGTTGCTGATGATTTTGAGTATTAGTATTAGCCGCAAGACTGCTTCCTGGAGAGATAAATAATATTAGTGCAATGCAAAATGCGGAAATAATCTTCATACCTAACTGTCTCATAACTCAACCAATCATAATTACTACCTACCTTCTATAATTCAAGTAACTTCACTAACGATCCGGATAGTTTAAAGAAATTAGATATCGATGGTGGACATAGCCCACCATCTATGTTTCAGCCGAGAATTGATTTCTATTTGTTATTTTTAACTCACAATGGGCAATCCTACGCACTAAAGTACTTAGCAGTCGGATGATAGACAATTAACGCAGTCGTAGACTGCTCTGGATATAGCTGCTCGCTCTCATCCATCGTCATCCCCATCCGCTCCGTTCCCAATAGCTCCAACTGTTTGAGTTGATCCGGAACGTGGGGACATGCGGGATAGCCGAAACTATAGCGCGAACCTTGATAGCGTTGCGCCAACATATCGCGAATATTATCCGGCTCTGAGTCGCCATAACCTAACTCGCGGCGAATGCGGGCGTGACTCCATTCGGCGAGG
The DNA here is from genome assembly GCF_003003845.1 of Chamaesiphon polymorphus CCALA 037. Classification (GTDB taxonomy): domain Bacteria; phylum Cyanobacteriota; class Cyanobacteriia; order Cyanobacteriales; family Chamaesiphonaceae; genus Chamaesiphon; species Chamaesiphon polymorphus. The sequence goes on from NZ_PVWO01000055.1 coordinate 10,490, forward strand.
GCTTCTGCCATTTGGACAGCCATGCCGTGGAAGTAGAGATAGTTGGTATAGTTATCGCCTTTGAATAGCTCTTGCGCTTTTTCAGTGGCGATTTCGCCCATCGTTACGGCTTGCATGGGGAAAACATCGAAGGTGTTTTCGCTCAGGGGGCGGAAGAAGTCGGCGATGCACAGACGGCGCAGGGATTTTTGGCGGGGGAATGTCCAGGTGACTAGGGGGGGGGCTGTTTGGGGGGGTAAGCCTTGCTCGGTGACGCTGGGATCGTAGACGTGGACGGAGTTACCTTCGGCGGTACAGGGGAAGTAGCCGTAGATGAGTTGTGGCTCTAACCATTTTTCGGTGAGGATTTTGGCTTTCCATTCCTCTAAGACTGGATGTACTTTGGCGGCGAGGAATGCGTCGTATTCTTCGCGCGATTGCTCTTTGGGTTTGCGGAATTGCCATTGCCCAGCGATGAGGGCTTGTAAATCCATGTACCAGAATAACTCTTCGATCGAGATTTCATCTTTGAGGATTTTGGTGCCCCAGAATGGTGGTGTGGGTCGATCGATCTCCAAGTCTACGGCTTCCGATCGCACGGTGTCGATGACTGTTGGTTCTTTACTCTCTTCAGTTTTGCCGTTAGTTTCTTCGATTTCGACGGCGACTTTAATCGGGTTGCCATCTTCGTCGAGGAAGCCTTTAAAGTCGTCCCACTTGTTGCCCTGTTTGGCGGGCATGAGGGCATCCATAAAGTTCAGATCGGCGAAAGCATCTTTACCGTAGATTACCTGCCCTTTATAAGCTTGTTGGCAGTCGTTGTAGACAAATTTGGGAGTGAGGGCGGCACCGCCGAGGATGATGGGAATGGTAATGCCTCTTTCGTTGAAGACTTCCAGATTTTCTTTCATGAAGGCGGTGGATTTGACGAGCAATCCACTCATGGCGATGCAGTCTGGTTTGTGCGTTTCGTATGCTTGAATGATGGCTTCCACAGGTTGTTTGATGCCCATGTTGATCACTTCATAGCCATTATTAGACAGGATGATATCGACGAGGTTTTTACCGATATCATGTACGTCACCTTTGACTGTGGCAATGACAAATTTACCCTTGGCGTTACTGACACCGACATCGGCTTTATCCATGTGCGGTTCGAGGAAGGCGACGGCGGCTTTCATGGTTTCGGCAGATTGCAAGACGAAGGGTAATTGCATTTGTCCCGAACCGAAGAGTTCGCCGACAACTTTCATGCCATCGAGGAGATAGATATTGATGATATCTAACGGTGGATACTTCTCGATCGCTTTCATCAAGTTATCTTCTAGTCCCACCCGTTCGCCGTCGATAATATGGCGGGTGAGTTTCTGTTCGAGTGGTAATTTATCGTCTTCGGATTTATCCCGTTTAGTTGTCACTCCTTCAAACATGGTAGTGAGCAAACCTAACGGATCGTAGGTGCAAATATCTCCATCGAATTGACGGCGATCGTAAATCAGATTCCGACAGATTTCTTGATGTTCGGGCGTTATTTTAGCGAGTGGTAAAATCTTATTCGGACTGACGATCGCGGCATCCATTCCCGCTGACATACACTCATGCAGGAACATCGAGTTCAATACTTGCCGCGCGGCAGGATTTAACCCGAAGGAAATATTCGATAGTCCTAAGAGAACGTGACAATCTGGCAAACTTTCACGAATCATTTTAATCGATTCGACGGTGGCTTTACCATTAGCCCGATCTTCTTCAATCCCCGTGGAAATTGGGAGAGCGAGAGTATCGAAGAAAATTTCATAGGCGGGGAAGCCATACTCGATCGCGGCATCATAAGCACGTTTGGCAATGTCAAATTTCTTCTGTGCTGTCCGCGCCATGCCTTCTTCATCGATCGTGCCGATTACGATTCCGGCACCATATTTCTTGGCAATTTCTAATACTTTATAGAACCGTTCTTCGCCATCTTCGTAGTTAGTGGAGTTGAGCAGACATTTACCGCCAGCTACTTTCAATCCGGCTTCCATTTTTTCCCACTCAGTGGAGTCGAGCATTAATGGTAGACTAACGTTATTTACTACTCGCGAAACCACTTCGTGCATATCCCGCACGCCATCGCGCCCGACATAATCGACGTTGATATCGAGAACGTGGGCACCTTCACGCACCTGAGATTTTGCGAGCGAAACTAAGCCATCCCAATTCTCTTCATTTAATAAATCGCGACATTTTTTCGAGCCACTGGCATTCAACCGTTCGCCGATAATTAAGAATGAATTATCCTGATGATATGGTTGCACCGACATGATCGAAGATGCCGCTGGTTCAAATACCGGAATCCGCACTTTGGGATGTAAAGTTGTCCCGATTTCGGATAGAGCTTTAATATGATCTGGGCGCGTACCGCAGCAACCGCCAATTACTTGAACGCCCCAATCTTCGACGAACTTGTGCATTGCCAGTTTGAGTTCGATCGGCGTTAATTTATAATGAGCGTGACCGCCGATATTTTCTGGCAATCCAGCATTTGGTACGCAAGAAACCACAAATGGCGATTGTTCGCACAGGTGTTTGATATGGGGAGCCATTAAATCTGGCCCAGTCGCACAATTTAAACCTAAAATATCGATCGGGAATGGTTGTAATGCGGTTAGTAATGTCGCTACATCGCTACCAGACAACATCGTCGCCTGGGGATGCTCGAATGTCGCCGACACCATAATCGGGATTCTGACCCCTTTATTTTTAAAAACCTGCTCCAGTCCATTAATCGCTGCTTTGATTTGCAGCACGTCCATACAAGTCTCGATCAGGAATAGATCTACACCACCGTCCAACAGGCCCGTAGCCTGTTCGGTGTATGCTTGCTCTAGGCTGTCATAATCGATATGCCCGATCGAGGGTAATTTAGTTCCAGGGCCGATCGAACCCGCTACAAATCGCGGTTTTTCTGGTGTCGAAAATTCCGCCGTACATTTTTTCGCCAATTCTGCGGCGGTTTTATTCAGATAGTATACTCGGTCTTGCAATCCATATTCAGCTAAAGTCTGTGCCGTACCACCAAAAGTATCGGTTTCGATGACATCCGCACCCGCCGCCAGGAAGTCCCGATGCACCTTCGCTACTGCTTCCGGCTTGGTATGGACGAGATATTCATTACAACCCTCATACTCAGCACCGCCAAAGTCCTCAGCCGTTAGGTTCTGGACTTGGAGATTGGTACCCATCGCCCCATCGAAGACGATGACGGGACGTTCGGGACTGTGGAGACGCGCGAGGAAGGAACTTGTCATACGGCGATAGTAAGGAATTAAATCTAAATTGCGATCGACATCTCGATCTCCCCTAACTATTTAGTTCGAGAGATAGTTGCACTCTATTATAATCAAGTGTACCCTGACTATTCATCGCGGTTGTTACGCAAATAGACCGATCGAGCAGTTGTCAGATCGGATGCTCGCGATTCAAGCACTACAACTGTTATTTTTCTGGGAGATAGCTTATCTTCTCGATCGCATGAATAATTCTTCAGATAATTTAATTTGCCGTCATACATTTAATGCCCAACAGCTTGTAGACTCTCATCCAGCAAAAATCCGCAATGCAAACAAAAAAATCGTGCATCGAATTGCTTGCCCACCCAACTCTATTCACCAGGGTGAGATAGTATTTTCGCGATGGAGATCGATCGAATTAGCTGAAATATCTCCATCGCTGACCGATCGCACCGAAATACAAGAGCAAAAATCTTATTTTAAATATCCAAGATCTCAGCACAGAGATCGTCTAGTCGAATGGTATCTTAACTTTGCTCATTCCGATCTATTTTGTGCTTATGGAGAGCGGGTATTTGCTCAAGATGAAATGCAAGTTGCCGAACATCCCGTACTGGCTTCGTTACGCGAAGCCCTCCTAGATGCCAAGATCGATCCATTTACCGTCGAACGTGGAGAACCTACACCGATCTTGATTCGGGGTATCGAACGACGCTGCGAAATTGCCACAAATATAGACTCAGAGCAGGGTAGACCGCTCGGGCTATATGGTAATAACTTTGCAAAGGCTCCCGCAGCAGCGATCGAACTGGCAACTACACCGATCGATCCACCCACAATTACGAATATTATTGCGATGGAAGCTCCGTCGGGTGGGTATAACTTTTATGAGTACGATATAATTGAATTTATTCTGACTACTGCCGTGACTGGATTTACCGCCGCTAAAATCGAATCACAGCTAGAAATTGCATCGCCGATTGTTTCGATTCATACTGGTTTTTGGGGTTGTGGTGCTTATGGTGGCAATCGTATTTTAATGGCTCTATTACAGCTCTTAGCCGCGCGGCTGGCACAAATAGATAAATTAGTATTTCATACAACCGATGATGCTGGAGCCAAGGCTTTAGCTACAGCACGATCGATAATCGATCGAGAATTAGTCATTGCCGAGGCTAGCATCCCGCAGATCTTAGATAAGATTTATGCTAAGGCATTCAAATGGGGTATTGGTGATGGGAATTAGTAGCCTTAATACATCGATCGAATCGATGTATTAAGTTTGAATCCAGCACCGCCGAAAATTGATTAGATCCGTTCGAGTACCGCCCCGAACTAGAAGTTGTTTGCGATCTAGTTACCAAATAACTTTTTGGCGGCGCGTTCGCTTCTGGCTTCTGCTGATTCCATCACTTCGGCCATATTTTCTAACATTTCGCCCGGGTGATTTTCCAGTACTCTGGTAGAAAGCGAGATTTTACCATTACCTTCATCGAGATCGATAATCATCGCCTTGATTTCTTGGCCGATCGTAAATAGTTTTTCGCAGGCTTCGACCCGATTTTGACTGACTTGTTTGATATAAATCAAACCAGTGTTGCCATTAAATTCAACAAATGCGCCGAACGGTTTGATCCCGACGATCGTACCAGTAACTAATTGTCCTAATTCTAATTGACTGAAATTAGCAGTCCGCGTAGCTTGACGCTGGGAAAAAACTAATTTATTTTTATCTTTATCGGCTTCGATAATTACACCGGGAATGCTAGTGCCGACTAACGATTCGAGATCGCGTTCGACTAATTGCGATCGGGGAATAAAGCCGCGAATGCCTTGGAAGTTAACTGTGACGCCACCTTTGTTGACACCAGTTACTCGGAGCTGGATCGATTCTTTATTACTTTGAATATCTCCAACTTGATTCCAGGCATATCTGACTTGCAATTGACGTTTGGACAACGTAACTTGTCCATCGGCATTTTGTTCGCGAATAATTAGGAATTCTTGTTCGTCACCGATCGGTAATAACGCAGATAAATCCGCAGATTCATCGGCGGCAACTTCTTCGGCTGGGACGAATGCTAGCGATTTACCATTGATATCTACATAGACACCATCGCTATCGTAACTATGAATTTTACCCCGCACTAATTGGTCTTTTTCAAAGCTGACTGCTTCAGCATCTAATGCTTTAGCAAAGTCATCCATAGAAAAGATTTCGGCAGAGGTACTTTGAGTCTTATTCATTTGGGAGAGTTGGGAGTTGGAAATTGAAAGTGTGGCTGTAGGAATAGTTCAAAACCTAGAGCCTAAAGCCTAAAGCCTAAAACCTAAAACCTAAAGCCTAAAGCGATCGAGCCTAGATCGTGAGTCGATCGAATAGTTCTTCGACATGTGCCCAAGCCGATTCAGCAGCAGTAGGATTGTAACTTGCCCGCAAATCGCAACAGAAACCATGTTCGGCACCTGGGTACTGCCAAATTTGATGCGGAATGTTATTTTGAGTCAGAACTGTCTCAATTTCGGCGACGTGTTCGGGCGGAATGCTAGCATCCTCCATACCGAAGAACATATACATCGTACCCGCGATCGCGGCTGTTTTGCTCGCGGATGGCTCGCCACCGCCAGGGGTAAAGGTCGTAATTCCCCGTCCGTAAAAAGAAGCCGTCACGCTAATATCTGGTAAGGTCGCGGCTAAATAAGCAACGTGTCCGCCAAAACAAAACCCAATACAGCCAAAATGGGGCTGGACTTGAGGTAAAGTTTTGAGATAATCGATCGCGGATTGAATATCTGCAAGTAACTGTGGAGCACTGGTTTTCTCGGCATAACTCCGTCCCAACTCAATGTCCGCACTTGCGTAACCGAGTTCTAATCCTGGTGCAAATCTGTCGAATAAAGCTGGAGCAATCGCCACATACCCCAGACTGGCAATTCGTTCGGTGACAGCTCGAATATGGGTATTGACCCCGAATATCTCTTGGAGTACGATAATACCTGGAAACTGGCCTGCGCCTGCGGGCATGGCTAGATAACCGTATATATCGGACGTTTGGGACTCGATCGAACCCGACGGAGGCTTTGTCAGTGCCACCTGCTGCGTTAATACTGGGAGTTTGACCATGTAGATTACTTTAGTTATTTACTTGCCTCAAGCGGGCATACTCACATCTAAGTTTATCTATATGTCATAGTATGGCCTCAGTATACTTAAGATCTTAGTATAAAAATCGAATTTGCCGCTCTATCGATCGACAGATATAGACTTTGAGTAACCAACAGCTCGATCGCTGCCATCGGCAAAGACGATCGACAAAATTGGCTCAAAAGTAGCTCTAATGAGTCAAGTGAAATGCGTTCGTCGAGAGCTACCGCTGAGAAATTGGAATTTTTTAGTCGCATTCCAGAATTTGGAGTACAGATGCGAGAGAATTAGATCCGGAATTAATAATTCAAAAATTGGAGTAGTTATTGCGATCGGCATAACAAATCCAGATAACAACACTTTTTATAGATCGGGAGTTAGTAAATTGGCTAGAGGTGACTATCAAAATCTTACAAAACGACTTTTACCCGGTAAAATACTGTGGCTGGCGATCGCTGCGGTATCTTTTGCCCTCATCGTTTTGCTCCACACTATTTTTAGTGGCATATCGCCCAAGACACTAGTTGCCGAAACGGGTCTTGCCGATACTACTAAAGTAACTACCGCGATCGCCAGTAGCATCCCGCTGAACTTTGACGTTCCCAAAAGCTTTCAAGCTAAAACTATTAAAGATGCTACCGTACCAGGCGCAGAAAAAGTCATCGCCCTCACTTTTGATGATGGCCCTTGGCCCCAAACTACCGAGCAAATTCTAGACACACTCAAAAAAGAAAATGTGAAAGCCACTTTTTATGTGGTCGGCCAACCGCTAAAATCTTTTCCCGAAATCGGTAAAAAAGTGCTCGCTGACGGTCATGTCATCGCCAACCATACGCTTCACCACTGGTACAAAAAGATGAGTCCATTGGTCGCACAACGCGAAATTGAAGATACAGCCAAAATCATTAAAGATGTTCTGGGTGTAGAGACAGCCTACTTCAGACCTCCAGGAGGCGTGCTCACCAACGGGTTGGTAGCATATGCCCAAAAACAAAATCAATCAGTAAATATGTGGTCGGTGGATTCTGGCGACAGTCGCCCCAAACGCCCATCTCCAGAAGAGATGGTTAAAACTATTCTGGCAGAAGCTACTCCTGGTGGCATCGTCCTGATGCACGATGGTGGTGGTAGCCATGACAATACCGCCAAAGCCGTGCCCCTAATCATTACCCAACTCCGCGCACAAGGTTATAAATTTGTGACGATGCCAGAACTGTTATCACTAGCATCCGCAACCCCAGAAAAGCCAATAGCACAAGCGTTACCTTCTAACGTTACTAACTAGATCTTCGCCAGCCGATCGTCGATAGTTAAAGTAGTCCTACTAATTACTAAATTAGTAGGACTATTTATTGTTTTTATGAGGATAAGCGCGATGACAACTTTAACTCAACAACAGTGTATTCCTTGTCTCGGCGGCGAAACTGCGATCTCTCAAGCCGAAATCGATGCCTTTCAACCGCAGATTCCCGATTGGTGCCAGTACGAAGTCAAAGGCGAACAACGAATCGAAAGACTGTACCAATTTAAAGATTTTAAAACCGCACTAGCCTTTACCAATGCTGTCGGCGAACTAGCCGAAGCCGAATCCCATCACCCTGCACTCTTAACCGAATGGGGCAAAGTCACAGTCACCTGGTGGACGCACACCGTCGGCGGCTTGCATATGAATGACCTAATTATGGCCGCCAAGACAGAAGAAATCTTTAAGCAATTTAAGTAGAAAGCGGGGAGCGGGGAGCAGTGGATGGGTGGTTGGGTAATGAGTAATGAGTAATGAGTAATAAAAC
>NZ_PVWO01000447.1 GCF_003003845.1 Chamaesiphon polymorphus CCALA 037
ACCATGAGCGATCGAGGTTTGATTTCCCAATACGGTATCGGAATTTTGCGGTCGTTGGTGCAGCCCTTCAGAACGAAAATCGCGGTCGGACATAATTAGTTAGTTAATTAATAATATCCATAGCAGATCGAATCGATTATCCAGATTCGATCGAGTTTATTGGTGAGGAAAGATCCCCGACTTCTCAAAGAAGCGGCTCGCGCTCGTCGGGTTTCCCGACGGTTTAGCGAGACAAGACAGTCGGGGATCTTGCAGTACATATTGGCTAAATCCATCTTCCGACGACTACTCGTACTGCCCCATCTTCCATTACTTCTTCTACTTCAATGGTATAGCCCCGATCTTCAGCCATAGTTAATAGCATTTTATGAGCATATTTTTGTTGGATTTCATTGACAAATTGAAGTTGGTTCATACGTGCCATTGAGAAATCAGAAATGATTTCATAATTATCGTCACCATCTTCTTTTTTACGAAATCCGATATCGTAACCATTTTGACGGCGGATGACGTATTCTGCATTTACTCGATCGCCTTGATAGCCACGAACTTGAGTGTTTTTCTCAAATTTGTGTCCGAGTTCTGTCAAGACATCAGCAAGAACTTCGCTATTTTTAATCTGAACTTTAATAGTAGTAAAGTGAGACATATAATTTTGAGGTTGGTATTGTATTTAGGTTGAGTTCAACAGCTCAATAATCTTATTCTTTGTGGTTTCATCATTCACGATTAGAACCTCGCCCGAAGAAAGTGTCAGCAGTATATCGCTATTTGGAGGGGCTTTACCTACATCTATTGACACGATCGCATCAGTGTTGATGAAGCGTTTGCTACTAACTGAAATAATCTCAATGTACATAAAAATCTCCTCGATCCATTCGGTTGTTTAATTTCCGGAAGATTAAAGCAAATAGTAGAAAAAAGTAGGGTGGGCACTGCCCACCACATAGGTTTCAACCGATCGAATTCAGTCTAACTCAAGACCCAATTGACCAAAGTTCTGACTGGATGACCTGTCGCGCCAGCGTTATTTACGCCGTTTTCCTTATCGCTCCAAACTGGCCCAGCCACATCTAAATGCGCCCAGGGAGTATCTTTGACAAACTGTTTGAGGAATAGAGCGGCGGTAATCGAACCGCCACCGCGCGGGCCAGTATTTTTGAGATCGGCGATGGGTGATTTGATGCCGTCGAAATACTTGTCGGCTAGGGGCATTTGCCAGAAGTTTTCACCCGCTAGTTCTGCGGCGGCGAGGATGCCGTCTGCTAGGGACTTGTCGGGACTCCACAAGCCGGAAATATCGTCGCCGAGGGCGATGATACAGGCACCTGTGAGGGTGGCGAGATCGACGATCGCGTCTAAGCCCAATTTATCGGCATAAACTAGCGCGTCAGCTAGGGTTAAACGGCCTTCAGCGTCGGTATTGTTGATTTCGATCGTTTTGCCATTTGAAGCGGTGAGGATATCTCCAGGGTGCATGGCGCGACCGCTAATCATGTTTTCAGTCACCGCACTAATGAAGTGGACTTCGACATCGGGTTTGAGTTGACCGATCGTTTTTGCCGCACCAAACATCGCCGCAGCACCACCCATATCCATTTTCATGGTTTCGATGCCGCTACCCGCGCCTTTGATATTCAAGCCGCCGGAGTCGAAGGTTAAGCCTTTACCGACGATCGCGAGTTTGCGGCGGGGGGTACCGGAGGGGGTATAAGTAAGATGGATGAATTTTGGTGGCATTTCGGAAGCTTGTGCTACACCCAAGAATGCGCCCATGCCGAGAGCTTCACATTCGGCTTGCTCTAGAATTTTGAGCGCGAACCCATAATCTTTGGCAATTTGTTCGGCGGTTGCTGCCATACTCATCGGCGTGACGATATTTGCAGGTGCCGATACCAATTCTCGCGCGAGGATCGTGCCATCGGACATTGCCTGCGCCTTCTCGATTGCCGCATCATTTCCGGCGGCGTCTAAGATGTGAACTTCTGAGAGCTTGAGCTGATTTTCGGGTTTGACTTCAGATTTGAAGCGATTGTCTTGGTGGAGTGCCAGGATTAAGCCTTCGCTAATCGCTTGGGTGGTGGCAGCAGCATCTTCATTCCAGACGGGGAGACTAATTCCCAATGTTTTGGCTTTTTCGCGTTTGGCAGTGCGCGCGATTGTCGCGCCAGCTTTGCGGAGGGTATCGAGTTTTAGCTCCTCCGCTTTGCCCAAACCCACCAACATAATTTTCTGAATTGGGGTATTGACGCCGACACGAGTCACCGCACTGCTAGATTTAGCTCCTTTAAATTCAGTCTCAGCCATCAGTGCTTCAACGACGCCGCCTAACTTAGTATTGAGTTCGGCAACATCGCCACTGAGTTCGACAGCATCTTCATAAAACCCAATCGCCAAAAGATCTCCAGTCCAGTCTAGACGCGTTGTAGCGATCGCTTTGATATCCATATTTACGTTGCGTAGCGGTAATTTAAATAGTTTTGGTTTCCGGGAGTTGTCAGATTGGCTCCCAATGCTCACTCGCAGATTGAGTTATCCTCATTGTAGCAATCCTCAGCACTATCCTTTTTACCGGGACGCCAAAAGTCCCCGAGATCGAACCCACCCATCCACATCCACACGAACGCCAATAGCTCTCTGTAATTTGGTCATTCCGCCAAAATAGCAGGAGATCCATCCCCACTTTAACAACCCAATTCTCAATTCTCAATTCTCAATTCTCAATTCTCAATCGCATGTATCGATGGCATTTCACCTCTACAGACGATCGCACTTTACCGCCACTATTACTTCTGCATGGCTGGATGGGAAGTAGCGAAGATTATACCGAACTTATCGATCGATTAAAATCTCAATTTTATTGTATCGCGATCGATCTACCCGGTCATGGTAAAACTGAAGTTATCGACGAAAACACAGGCTATGATTTCATCAATACAGCTAAAGGCATCGTTGACTTATTAGACAGCCTGGAGATAGAACGATGTTCGATCGCGGGTTATTCTTTTGGTGGGAGATTGGCATTATATCTTGCACTAGAGTTTCCCGATAGGTTCGTTGGCGTAGCCTCTTTGCTGGGGCAAACGCTACGCGAACGGAACGAGAATCGAGTTATCTTAGAATCGACATCTCCAGGCTTACCAACTGCTTCGGAACGACAAGCGAGAATCGATCGCGATCGTCAAATTATCGATCGATTATTAACTACTAGTTTTGATGAGTTCGTGCGTGATTGGTATCGCCAATCGATCTTCGTCGGTATCGACTCTCGTCCAGATTTCCCCGACCTAATTCGCCGCCGCATCGCGACTAACCAGCCGAGTAATTTAGCTAAATCTTTACGATACGCGGGTTTAGGTATGCAACCGTATTTAGGAGACAAATTAAAATTATCGACTCGATCGATCTCACTAATTGTCGGCGCACTCGATCTTAAATTTGTCAATATCGGTCGTAAGCTAGAACAAATGTGTCCGAGCATTACTTTGAATATTATTCCAAATTGCAGTCATAATATTCACTTCGAGCAGCCAGAATTATGGCTTAAATTAATTGATAATTGATAATTGATAATTGATAATTGCTTTTTATTCTTCAGGAACTACGACGGTCGATTGAGTACTGGTGACGATCGAGGGTTGGGTTGCGGAGGTAGACTCACTGTTATCTATATTAAGTGGAATGCCAGTTAATTGACTCCAAATATAATCGCGTTGATTGATTAATAAAATACTGACTAATGTTAGCGAAACGCCACACCATTGGAGCAAATCGAGCGTTTCGCCTAGAAATAGACTACCGAATAACAGTGCGAATACTGGAGTTAAGAAAGTCAAAGAACTTAAGCTGGTAAGATTGCCTTTGGAGGCAAAGTAGAAAAATAAACCATAAGCGATCGCGCTGCCAAATATTGTCGAGTAGCCGATTGCCAGCCAATCGGAACTAGTAATTGCCATCCATTGGTTAGACTCCAAATAGAACGAACCGATCGCCAGCGGTACCCCACCAATAATCATGTGCCAGCCCGTCGCAATTACCGGATCGACATATTTGGTGACAAACGGGATTAAGATCGTTCCTACCGCCATTGACAGAGCCGCCAACAGCATCAACCATTCACCGCGAACGAACAATCCCGATAAATCGAATTGACTCGTCAATGGACTAGTTGCAACTTGATTCAACAATTCGATCGGTAGTCCGATGCAGCTAATTCCTAATACCCCCAAAATCAGCCCACAAATCCCGATCGCGCCAATCCGCTCCTTAAATAACCAAGCAGAAAGTACAGCTACTGCCAACGGTTGGGAGTCAATCATCACCGAACCCAAACCCGCTGTAGTCCGCACCAATCCCGCCGCCAAAAATCCCTGAAATAACGTACCATCCACGATCGCAAACAGCAAGATCCACGCCCATGCTTGCCAGCTCTGTGGTTGAGCGCGCCTAGAAAGTGCCGCCACTATCAAGACGAGTATCCCCGCCGGGATCAGTCGCATTCCCGCCATAAACAAAGGCGTCGTATGGGGCATCACTCCTTTCATCGCCACCATTGCCGTCCCCCATAGAAAAAAGGGCATCACCAACAAAATCGATGTTAAGCTGAAAGAATATGGGGACTTGTTTAACTGCATGAATACTTAAATTGCGGCTCTTAACAAATTGTATATTTTCCTTACGAACTCTGCTAGGAGTTGGGAGTTGGGAGTTGGGAGTTGGTAGTTAGGCTTTAGGTTTTAGGCTTTAGGCTTTAGGTTTTAGGCTTTAGGCTTTAGGTTTTAGGCTTTAGGCTTTAGGCAGAAGGGGTAAGAGGATAAGATTAAGAGCGTCTTTTGCTAATCAACAAGGCAGCGACGCTGCTCATTACCCATTACCCATTACCCATTAC
>NZ_PVWO01000448.1 GCF_003003845.1 Chamaesiphon polymorphus CCALA 037
GACTGGCTGCATTCCTACGCCTAGATAGCCTCGGGCGATGCGTCCTTTGGCGACTAGTTGGGTGTCAGTACTAGTTAGTTGTGGGGAGAGGCGGACTGGCTGCATTCCTACGCCTAGATAGCCTCGGGCGATGCGTCCTTTGGCGACTAGTTGGGTGACGACTCGATCGATCGTTTCGGTGGGAATCGTTAATGCGGTACCGCGTTTCCCGGTTGTGTTCATGCCGACGATGTGTCCGGCGGCATCGACTAATGCACCGCCTGCAAAGCCTCTGTAGAGGGTCAAATCGGGGCGGATATAGCGATCGATCGTGCCGCCGCTCATACTCTGCCAGGAGTCGCCTAGCACGCTGACTGTGCCTAGTGACGCGCGGATGTCGCCTTCGGTGCTTCTAGCTAGTCCCAAAACTAGATGACCGACTTTTAAGGTTGTTGTATCGCCGACTGTGGCTACAGGTAGGCTATCGGCGTCTGTAAGTGTAAATACGGCAATATCTGTAGAAGGATCGCGACCCAACAGGACGATTGGGGTGGCTTTGCCGCTATCGGTAACGATCGTCAGATCGTCATGGCTTTTGAGAGATTCATCGGAAGTCACGACGATACCTTTGCGCCAGTGGATGCCGCTGGGAGAAAATCTCCGTCCGGTCTCGATCGCGACGATTGCCGTTCCGGCTGAAGCTACGGTATCGGCTAGACTATTAGATAATTCTAGTAATGAAGACATGTTCTTTGCTCCGCGTCTGGCTTGAATGTTTTCATTGTGCCGCGCGATCGAGTCTGACGGTACTAGAATGATGGGGGGAATTTTACCTAGTAAAATGGCTAGGATTGGTAAGGTATTGTTGTAATCTCGATCGAACTGGTTCCAGATATTTATGCACCAATTTTCATTTCAAAAACTACTCTTTGGTGACTCAATTTGGCACAGAGTCGGTCAGTCGTTATTATTTGTCTATGTCTGCTTTGCATTAATTATCTTTGTTCTAGCCGATAGCATGATTTTTTTGCCGCAGCCTGCTAGTTACAAAGATGCCAAGGATATTATCAAACTGCCGATCGCTAAAACAGATCGGATTTCAGCGACATATTTGCCCAATCCTCAAGCTAAATACACTTTACTTTACATTCACGGCAATGCCGAAGATCTGGGCTATGTTCGTCCGCAATTAGATCGTTTACATAGCTGGGGATTTAGCGTGTTTGCCTATGACTATCGCGGTTACGGTACCAGCAGCGGCAAACCTAGCGAAACTAATGCTTATGAAGATGCCAATGCTGCTTATACTTATCTAACCCAACAACTTAAAATTCCTGCCGATCGAATTATTGTCTACGGTCGCTCTGTTGGGGGTGGTTCGGCAACTGAATTAGCCTCTAAGAATACGGTTGCAGGCTTAATTTTGGAGAGTACATTTACATCTGCCTTTAGAGTTGTCGTTCCTTTTCCCTTGCTACCATTCGATAAGTTTAGCAATCTCGATAAGATCTCAAAAGTTCGTGCTCCCGTGTTAATAATGCACGGAAAATCTGATGAGGTAATTCCGTTCGACCACGGTCGATCTCTTTACGAAGCCGCGCCACAACCCAAGATGTCTTTATGGGTAGCAAATGCCGGACATAACAATTTTACTGATGTCGCAGGTACCCGCCATCAACAAGCTCTTTTATCTTTTCAACAACTGCTCGAAACACGAAAATAACAATCGATCTATCTAAATCAAGCCTGTTTGACTCAGCATCTTCTTCCAAAGTTGGATGAATTATTCATTTACATGGGTCTGTAGGGGCGGGTTTATGCTAGTTAATGTCGATTTTACAGTTGGATCTCAAACAAAACCCGCCCTCCCCTACCAGTATCGATCGAAAGATATCCGCTCGCCAACATTTAAATTGATTTCATTTATAGATCGATATTGCGTTCACAATCCATTTTCTAGATTATAAATTACCCGTTGCAAATACCAATCTTCTGGATATCCTGGATACTCTTCTTTTAGCCTGTCGATCAGTCGTTGGGCGATCGCCCAGTGTCCGCTGACTAAGATATACAAGCGTTGGCGCAGTGCTTCATTTTGCGAGCTAGAGGGAGTTGTATTTGGGCGTGGTGGTGTTTTGGGTGCGGAACGTTGGAGCTTTTGTAAATTCTTGAGCGTATCTTGATATTTAGTCAGATCTTGACGCTCTAAATAGATATTTGCAGCTAGTTGATAATCATCGATCGCGTGGGTTAATTCTTCGATTTTGATATATGTTTGCGCGCGATGTAGATAAGCTAAAGGTTCTTGAGGATCGATCGCGATCGCTTGGGTAAAATCGCCGATCGCCGTGGTATATTCGTGTAAATTGACCCGCGCATTTCCTCTCGCTAAATAGATAAATACATCGTTTGGTTCGATCGTTAAAGCGCGATTGAAATCTAAAATTGCGCCCTGATAATCGCCCATGCGATCGCGTAATTTGCCGCGTCCGCGATAAGCAACGTGGGAGTTAGGATCGAGTTTAATTGCTTGACTAAAGTCGGTCAAAGCCGCCGTGAGATCGCCTTTTTTGGTGTATAACGCACCGCGACAGGCATAAGCCCAGGCATCATTCGGGCTAGTTTGAATCGCCCAATTAGCATTATCGATCGCGCCTTGAAGATCGCCGCGTTCGCCTTGTTCTAACAGTTGGGCATAAAACTGCTCGGGCGTGGTTAACGGGGATCTAGGCGTCGGCTTTGGGACGATTGGAGCCGGATTTTGCTGGGGTTGTAATGATTGAGCTAGATCCAGACATCGCTGACTATTAACCGGATCTTTTTGAGTGAGATACAGATTGGCGGCGATCTTATAAGCGGAGATCGCTTCTGGATATTTGGCCAGCTTCTTGCATACTAACCCTTTGAGCTGATATGCTGGCGCGTAATCTCGACCGAATAGAATAGCTCGATCGATATCTTCCATCGCGCCTGGAAAATTCTTGAGCGTCAATCTGGCTAACGCGCGTGCGTAAGAACAATCGCGGTGTTGCGAATCAAGAGCTAATGCCTGTGTATAGTCAGAAATAGCCGTCAAAACCTCGCCGAGATCGAAATAGGCTAAACCGCGTCGATAGTAGAGTTCTGCCCATTCTGGCGCAGAAATTAGAGCCAGCTCGAAATCCGCAATCGCCCCACGGTAATCTCCTGCTTTTGCTTTGGCTAATCCTTGCTGATAATATTCTTGTGTCATATCGATTGGGGCTTGGGGATTTTAAATAAATCGCTGGTAATCGATCGAATGGTCTAGCTCTTGAATTTTAATCTAAAATTCGCAATCCACAATCCGCAATCCCCAATCCGCAATCGACTTTACTTCACTTCCCCATCGAAAAGACTCATCCACAATCGCTGCGTACCGAGCGTACCAGTGCAGAATAACAACTTAGTTAGTAACGAAATTGCCAACTCATTTAACTTATCGTCTTCCTGATAAACACTCACCTTCGCGCGGCGGGGATTCATCCTACTGCGAAAATGGGCGCGGAAGCGGTCTAAATATTCCGAAAGGCGGAAATTGTATTCAGGGGGGATTTGCTTGTCACTGAGCTGCTGCTCGGCTTGGAGGAGTTGACGAATGGGAACGGCAAGACGACTGGCTAATCTACAGGCAATCGCACTGAGAGCTTTGGCTTCTGTAATTGATAAGATTCGCCGCGTGTGCGCGCGCCGCATGGGATTGGTGGAGCGCATCCGCCATAGCACGATGCGATTTTTGATAATTTCGCTCAGGTTTAATTCTTTGGCAAGTTGTAACATTTGTTCCGAACTGCCAGACTCGATCGCTTCGATCGCGAGTAAAATCAAATCGAGTTCGACTTTGGTGCGGCGCGGACAAGCGTCCCCAACGATACCAGGGTGGGGTAAGCTTTCGATAATTCCCATGAGGGATTCGGACATGGGGCCATTGATCAGCGATGCAGTCATATTACAAGGATCGATCGACTAGTATAGATGCGGTAGAAATTATTAGAGATCTAGACTCAATTCCATGGCAAAATTGTTGCACTCGATCTTGAATTTTTGGTTTCGATCGTCAACATCAGCATACCCGAATTTTAGATATTAACCACATTACGGTAACTAGATCCGATCGAAACCCGATCTTCGGCTTTGTTGCTTGCCATTGTCTCACTTCGATTTTAGTTTAATTTACCCCTAAATCGTCTCTTCCCCAAGGTCGTCCGTTCCGAATCGCAATTGACAATTAACCCCTAACCATCGACGATCGATTCTTATTCACCCCTTCACTCATCCCGATCGGTATTATGGATCTAAAAGCTCTCATTCGTGACATTCCCGACTTTCCCAAACCTGGGATCTTATTTCGCGACATTACTACGCTCCTGCGCGATCCTGCCGGATTAAAATACTCGATCGATACCTTAGCCGCTAAAGTTGCAGATTTACACCCTGAGTACATCGTCGGGATGGAATCGCGGGGCTTTATTTTCGGTGCAGCACTAGCTTACAAATTAGGGATCGGTTTTATCCCCGTCCGCAAACCAGGGAAATTACCCGCCGACGTCCATTGTGTAGAATACGCACTGGAATATGGCACCGACAAATTAGAAATTCACCAAGATGCCGTAGCTCCTAGCTGTCGAATTTTAATCGTAGATGACTTAATTGCCACTGGTGGCACCGCCGCCGCTACAGCTAAGTTATTACAAGAAATTGGTGCTAATCTTGTCGGCTGCGCCTTTGTCATCGAATTAGACGCTCTTAATGGTCGCTCTTTACTGCCGGATGTACCGATTATCTCATTAGTTCATTATTAACTAGGCTTTAGGCTTTAGGCTTTAGGCTTTAGGCTTGTGGCTTTAGGCTTTAGGCTTGTGGCTTTAGGCTTTAGGCTTGTGG
>NZ_PVWO01000056.1 GCF_003003845.1 Chamaesiphon polymorphus CCALA 037
GATTAGGCTTTAGGCTTTAGGCTTTAGGTTTTAGGTATTAGGCTTTAGGTATTAGGCTTTAGGTTTTAGGGATTAGGCTTTAGGTTTTAGGTTTTAGGTATTAGGCTATGTTTGCGAAATAACAAGTGGCAAAATTGTAGCGATACTGAATTGGTGTGGCTCTCCAACCTAAAATCCAAAATTCACAATGGCATTAATCGATCGAATTTTATGATGAAAACTAAGTTTTTTTTGATGTTACTCGCTGTGAGTGGACTTTGCTGGAGTGCGAATAGTGCTTCTGCGGTAATGGTAACACCGACGATCGCCGAGCGGCAGAATGCTAATCTGAGTCGAACTATGGCTGAATTAATTGGTTTCGATCGAGATACTTATAGTTTGATAGAAATGGCCGTCGATCGGGCTTTAATAGCACAACAGGTTAACGTGGTTCCCCTTCCTCAAATTCGGACTGCTGGCGTGCCAGTTGCCAAGCCGCCAGAGGCAAGTCAGATCGATAAAAAACCACTGATTGGTGGTAAATGGGAGGCTCCAACGGATCTAAAAATCGGTCAAATCAAAACTAAGAAAACTACATCCGATCGGCCCCAACCTGCTGGCGGTATCAAAGTTAAGAAGAAGTAATCGACGCCGATCTTTTTTAGCAATTTCTACCTTTCCGAAATGACGATCGAGGAAATTGTATGAATATTTACATTCCTCTATCCTCTGGTTCTGTGATGAAAACTAAGTTTTTATTAGCCTTACTGACACTGACTGGGTTACTTATGGGTGCGAACGGTGCGGTTGCCGCGACGGGAGCGTCAACCGAAAATAGCCAGCAGATTACCAATCTCAGTCGGACTATTGCTAAATCGATCGATCTCGATGGCAATTATGACAATTTAATTGAGTTGGCAATTAACCGCGCGCTACTCGCACAAGGAGAGAAAAACGGTATTGCTGTTGGCGAACCCAATGGGCCAATTGTGAATGGCATCATTGTCAATCCCCATCGACCCATTATTAATGGTCGATATGCCAACCCCAAAGGGCCAATTATTAATGGCAAAATCGAGAATCCTCATGGGCCAATTATTAATGGCAAAATTGCCAACCCCAACAAATTGCCAATTATTAACGGCATTATTGCCATCCCCAATCGCTAATAATTAGCGCATATTTTCAGTCTTCAACGATGTCAATTAAGGTTACTTATTATGTCAGAGCGTCAGTCAAATAGATCGTCAACATCCCTGATGTGTCCGAGTGCGGATGCCGAAATGTCTGGTAGTGTAATTTTTGGCATCGTCGTCGGCACGCCGGAAGAACCTCATGTAGTTCATCTCGATCGAGTCAAACCCATTCCCCCAGAGTTATTAGCTCTCGATGCACCCGTAAAGCCTGCGGAAATGTTTCGGATCGCCGCTACCTGTATCGAAAATGGTTGCGCGCATTTTGATGGTACTAAATGTCGCCTCACCGCCCGTATTATCGATGGCTTACCTCCTGTAACCGATCGTCTCCCCGCCTGTGCCATTCGCGCTACTTGTCGCTGGTGGTACCAAGAAGGTGCCGCCGCTTGTCTCCGCTGTCAGCAAGTAGTCCGCGACAATTACGTCGCCTCTGAGGAGTTGATTCACGCGATCGATCCTTCTGTTTATGAAGATTGAGTTAGGTGGCGAGCGATCTAATCCAACTTTGGGACTTACAGCAAATTCCGTTCAAATGAACCACCTTTGGTAGGGTGTGTTATCCCGTTAGGGTAACGCACCATCCTAGATTTTGGTGTGGTGTATTAGATCTCAAACCGCTGTAAGTCGAGATCGGTACCCTAGACTTTTTTCCATTCGTCAATATAAGCTCGGGCTTTTTTGAAGATCGGACTCTGACTGGAGATTTTTTCGGCTGCGGCAATCGCTTCAGTTAATTTACCGCCATTGGCAAACTTAATTGCCTCAGCCAAGCGAGCTGCATCGGCACCGATGGTTTGAGCTTTGGCATAATCGGGACTACCCTGGGGGATTTGGCTAGCAGCATCGATCGCCGATCGCAAACTAATCTCATCACCTGCTTGAATTTTACGCTCGTCTAGCGATTTAATTGCCACTGCCAATCGCTCGGTTGTGGCTAGATTGGCTTCAGAGTTAGTGGGTGTAGTTGGTGGTAATGACTCGGTGGTATTGCCTGCTGAATTTGTCGCGACAGGAGCGGGTTGAGATTGAGTCCATAGATAGAGCACCGCACCTACTACCACTCCCAATATACAACCGATCGCTAGTTTCAGCCCAGAATTTTTGCTCTGGGCGGGTTGAACTGGCGATCGCATTTCGGCGGGTGGTGTCTGGAGATTGCTAGATGGTACCGACAGATGGGGTTGCACCTTCGGTTTGTCTTCGACGACTGGCTGTGGGACTGGGGGCACACTCTGGTTCGAGATTGCTGGTGCGTGAGAATCGCTCGGTGGGGGTGAAATCGGGTTCGCGATCGTGGCTTCGAGATTGGCACCCTGGATGGGTTGCGGCGTTGGCACGGACGAACCGCTCGGTGGGGGTGAAATCGGGTTCGCGATTGTGGCTTCGAGATTGGCACTCGGTGCTGGTTCTACAGGCGATACCGATCGCCGGATTGTTTCTGATTGAGATGGAACGATGAGGGGATTAATCGCTGTTGGTGCCGAAGGTGGTGGCGAAATCGCGTTGGCGATCGTTTCATCATGATTGGCAGCGGGCGTAGCTTCTGCGTGGGGTCGAGCGATCGTCTGACCTTCTTCGGTAGTGGGAGTATTTAGGGTAGCTTGGAGGGCAAGATTGAATTCGGCTACCGATGCAAACCGGAGATCGGGATTTTTTTCCAGACAACGGCGGGTGACTGCTTCGAGACTAGCTGGCAATCGATCGCAACCGGGCTGCGATCGCAATGGAATCGGTTGCTCGGAGGTATGGGCGATAATCCACGATGCCTCACTCATCGGGCGCGGCTGAATATTGAAACCAAAGGGATCGGCACCACTGAGCATTTCGTAGAGAATCACGCCCAGACTGTAAATATCCGATCTGGCGTCTAGTTCCCGATTTCCCATCATTTGTTCTGGGGAAGCATAGCGTAATGTCCCCAAAAAAGTATGCGTCAGCGTTTGATTTTGACGATCTTTATAGCGAATTTTGGCAATGCCAAAGTCCACAATTTTGATCCATTCCCCTAAATCTGTCGGTTGCAGAAAAATATTATCTGGTTTGAGATCGCGATGAATCACCGCCTCGATATGCTCTCCTCCAGGTAAATTTACCCCTTGATGCGCCTGGAGCAGCCCATTACACACCTGAGAGATAATATTTGCCGTGCGATCGAGTGGCAGTCGCGGCTCGGCACGCAGTAATTCGCCCAAAGTAATCCCGCGCAAATATTCCATCACATAGAAGGGATAGCCTTCAGGCGTGACTCCAGAATCCATAATCTTGACGATATGATCGTTGTGGAGTGCCGCACAAATCGCGATCTCATGCTCGAATCGCTGGATCATTTCTGGTGATTCTACCAGATTATCTTTAAGCAGCTTCAAGGCCACCTGCTGACCGATCCGAGTATCGGTTGCCAAAAAAACGTCTCCCATCCCGCCGCCACCTAAGCGTCGATCCAGACGATACCGCTGGTTATCGCCGAGCGATCGACCGAGCCAGGGATTGGAATAAGAAGGAGAACTCATAGGACAAAAGTCGATCGGAACTGAGGAATTAGAATTTGGATCCTTAAAAGCTAGGCGTGATGCCATCCCAATTAAAGTCATTGAGCCTAAACCCGATCGAGCCTAATTGGAGGGCGGGATTATAGCGGACGATGACATTATAAGTCCGCCGACTATATTCTAAATAATAATCTGTACTGATTTGTTGGCCGGAATCTAAATTAATTGACGATTGAATCCCCAGTCTAAATGGGCCGCTAATTTGTTGATTGATCCCTGCGGATAAAATGCGATTGTCTACGATCCGATCGAATAGAAATGGCGAACTCGTACCGCGAAATTGTTGAAAATATGTGAGATTAAATCCGGTATAGTCGAAAGTTTGCTTAGAGAAATTACCAAACTGTCCTTGAATGCCGACATAATAGCCGACAACTGGTTGGTTTTCGCCATTGCTATAGCTATTAATTGCCCCTTGAATTCCGGTATTAAGCTGAAGATAGGGCACGACTGGAACCGGACTATAATTATAGGTTTCTTTTTCGTTTGGCGGTAAACTTTGCCCCTCCCACAACTTAAAACTTTTACCGAGATTAGCCGAGGCTTGATAGCGATTGAGCGAGACTAGATCGTTGGTGCGATTGGCCCCGAGCAGATTTGGCCGATCGGTATTGGCATTAATGGCCTGTGCGCCAAGTTGATAGTTTAAGCTGATACCCGTGTTGCCGAGCGGAATAAAAGGAGAAGTTAAAACGGCACCAATACTCGATTGGATATCTTGATCTCTTAACGAACCATTAAAAACACGCTGTCTGTAAGCCGCATCGGCTGTAAATACATGGGGATATTCAAATAAATTGAGAGTTTGTCTGACTGCAACTTGGCCGCGAAAATTCTCGCTAATCTTATCGAAATTTAAGCCTGCTAAGGCTGCTGATGCTAGCAGTGTGGTATTTGGGCTTAAATTGCCTTCGATACTAGTTTTAACGCCAAACGACGCCGGATCGAAAAATTTCAAGCCAGTTACGGCGCGCTGGACGAAATATTGGGGTGTAATTGTCAGCTTAAATCGCGAATCGAAAACTGGGTAAAAAGCATTTTCAATAAAGAAGCCACCCCGCTCCTGTCCGTCAAATCCAAAATTGAAAGGGTTGGAACTTTTACCGAGTCTATTGATGACTAATCGATCGCGGAAGATCGGGGATAAGGGTATATCAAAGTTATTTTCGACGGTAATCCGCGCATTGCTGGTGAGAATTTCGTCTTCTTCACTATTAATCGTCCTAAACTGAGCGCGATCGGCTTTAACTTGGAGTTCTGGGGGCGAAAATGGATCGTTGGTAATCCGAATTTTTTCGGCAATTACTCGATCGCCAGTGAAATCAACTTTATCCGCCTGAAAGCGCAGTCGCGTCAACGTCCCACCTGTCGGTCTGAGCGTCGGCTGCATATCGATATCGCGTTCGCTGGTGTTGATGCCAACCGAGCCGGGATTGCGAATATTGGTGACTGGTTGATCGTTCCGCAATCGATCGCTCAGGAGGATCTCGGTAAATGGTTTCTCGCCTGCGGGAGTGGGGACAGATGCTGGCGAAACGAGATTGAGATCCCGAACTAGTGTCGGCTGGTAAATATCCCCACGCGCCTCGACAATGCTACCGCGATCGTCTTCAAAGTTATATTCAAATTGCGTCCCGTAGAGAATCTGCTTGCCCCGTACTAGCGTGACATTCCCGTCAGCAGTGGCAATTTTGGTGAGGAGATTGACTCGCAATCGATCGGCAGTCAGTAGGGCTTTATTGAAGCGTACCACTACTTTTCCGGTCGCTGTAATTATTTGGCTGGTATTGTCAAATTCTTGTTGTTCGGCATCAAGTTCGATCTTGTTGCCATTTGGTGCCGCGATATTAGTCGTGGGCGGCTCTTGAGGGCCATTTTGGACGATCGTATAGGTCAAGGGTGCCGATTTGGCAACCAAGATGCTGTCTGTACTTGGCGATGGAGCCAGAGAACCCGCTAGCACGGGACGTAGAGAAATGTCGATCGAGTAGTAGGACAATAGTAATAAATACTGGGCGGCTTTCCAGGTGCGCCGAGCCATATACCGATCTAACTTTTTCCCCACGCTGTTACTCCCGATGTTTCGCTATTTGTCCGAACTATATTATTCAGACAGATCGCGGCGGCTGGGGTTCCGTGAAGGATCGTTTGATAAGAAACCAAAGATGAATACGAGCAGAAATGCTGCTACTACAATATTAACTACGATTTTTAACGTGCCCATCGATCGATTATCTCCGTGGATGTACTTTACAATACTCTATATCATAACTGATGACCGACGTCTTGCGATCCGTTTCAACACCCGCAAGCGGTTGACATTGGCAATTTCTTGCATGTCTTGCAAAATTTAGAGTAGGGTCAATAATTGCCCTACCCCGCATCCACTTAGCTGCTAGCGAGTTCCGCTGGAGCGGTTGTTGTTACCTGCGACTTACTCAGGAACGCGACGCATTCTACATGTGCGGTTTGGGGGAAGAAATCGGCAGGCTGGACGAGATCGATCTGGTAGTTACCTTGCTCGCAGAGGATTTGTAAGTCGCGAGCCAGAGTGGAGGGTTTGCAACTGATATAGATGATTTGTGCTGGCTGCATGTCTGTGAGCGCGTCGAGGACGGCACGATCGCAACCCGTGCGGGGCGGATCGAGCAACACGACATCGGCTTGCATGTCTAGTTCTGGTAATAATTCTTCAACTTCCCCAGTACGGAATTCGACATTATTAATGCCATTGAGTCGGGCATTGGCTCTGGCTTGAATTACTGACGCACTGTGAACTTCGATGCCCATGACGCGTTTGACACGCTTAGAGAGTGGTAGCGTAAAAGTACCGATCCCACAATAAGCATCGATCAGCGTTTCGGTACCTGTGAAGCCAGCTCGATCGACAATTAGATCTAGCACGGCTTCGGCTTGCTCGGTATAGATCTGAAAGAAGGTATCGCCTTTAAGTTGAAACTGTAAGTTACCAAAAGTCTCACAAATAAATTCGCGCCCAGCCACGCACCGAGTTTCGGTACCGAAGATATTATTAGTCGGTCGATCGTTAAGATTGAGACAGACGCCGACGAGCTTGGGATAACGCTGCATCCAGCGTTGCGCTTGTCCTTCTATATCGGGAATATTTAAATCTGTTACTACCAATGTCAACAAAATTTCCCCAGTCCGTCGTCCGATCCGCAGTAATAAATGCCGAAATTTGGGGCGATCGTCGGGGATATCGATAACTTCGGTAACAGTCGGACGGTTGCGGAGCTTGGGTTTGGGGATACCGCGCTCGCTCACGCCTGCATCTTGCTCTTGAGAAACGAGGATCTGCACTCCAGTACGACGCGAACCTGGTTCTCTGGCTCCTTTACTCTCTGGTTGATAGATTTGCCAACCCCGATCTTGAATATCTTGTTTGATCTCGGCGAGCAGCGGATTCAGCCGCTCGTCTTGTACCGGACATTGATTGAGATTGACGATTTGATGGGTACCCTTACGATAATAGCCAGCTTTGACAGTACCGGAGTCGCTGACGCCGAGCGGATAGGTAACTTTATTACGATAGGCAAAGTTGCCGCGTGCGCCGACAATCGGCGCGACGGGAGGCTCGGCAAATCCACCAATGCGTTTGAGAGCTTGTAATACTTGATTTTCTTTAGCTGCGAGCTGATAGTCATAGTCAATATGTTGCAACTGACAGCCGCCGCACTTATCCGCCACGATACAACTGGGGCGCACGCGGTGCGGGGAAGCCTCGATGACTTCTAATAATTTGCCGTGGGCGTACTGACGTTTGACATGAGTAATTCTGGCGGTAATGCGATCGCCTGTAACTGTATCGGGAACGAACACGACTCGCTCGTTTACTCGCCCTACGCCCTCACCACTCTCGCTGACATCGACGATCTGGATTTCTACCACATCGCCTTGTTTCATAGAATGGCTGTTGACAGGCAGTTCGCTCGAACTGTCAGTAGGCAAATTTTCAGGAAACATGATGTGTTTACGCACAAGAGAGCAATCTACTAGGATAGCAGTTATTGAGGAGGGATGCGATAAAATAAATAGGTTCGATCGATCGGCCAAGCAGATTATCTTTCGATCGAGTTTGGTTGCGGTTGTTTCACTCGGACGCAACGGTAATTGAGATGGTGAGAGCTGTTCGAGATATTGTAATTTTTAGATGATTGAATTTAGCGTTGGTAACTATAGATCGTTTAAAGATGTTGTAACTTTTAGCATGGTTGCAGCACCAATTCCTCATGAAGACGAAACGACAGATCTAAATAATGTATTTGCGATCGCCCAAGATATCGATTTACTAAAAAGTGCTGCCATTTATGGCGCAAATGCCAGTGGCAAAAGTAATTTAATAAGAGCAATTGCTTTTGTGAAAAGTTTTGTACTGAACTCCGCTATAGGTAGACGGGTTAAAGAACCAATTGAAACGGAAGTATATAAACTGAGTAAGGATACTGAAAATGAGCCATCTTATTTTGAAATTATATTCTCACTCGGTAAGAATAGGTATCGCTATGGCTTTGAAGTCGATCGCCACAGTATCAAATCTGAATGGTTATATCAGACATTGACAATTACAGAAAGTGAATTATTTTCACGTGAGGGAAAGGACATCAACGTATCAAAAAATTTTGAAGAAGGACAAGATTTAGCCAATAGAACAAGAGCTGATGCTCTATTTCTATCTGTCGTAGCCCAATTTGCTGGTGATATAGCTACAGATATCACGGACTGGTTTGATTCATTGGTTATCATCTCTGATATAGATGATGAAGTTTTTTGTAAAACCATAACTGATAATATTGTAATTGAAGATAATAATGGTAGGCAATATATAAAAGATCTAACAAAGAGTTTAGATCTTGGAATCGAAGATATTAACTTGTTTAAAATACCGATTGACGCTGAACAAAGTTCATTTAGATATGAAATTAAAACTACCCACTGGAAGTACGATGCTGAAGGTAACAAGCTATCATTAGAAAAATTTGATATTGGAAAAGAAGAATCGGCTGGCACTCAAAAACTTTATGGGTTGTCAGGTATGCTAATGAATTTGATAAGAATTGGAGGTATATTGATAGTTGATGAATTAGATGCTAGATTACATCCATTAATTACTTGCGCGATCGTCAGGCTATTCAATTCTTCTAAAACCAATCCCAATAATGCACAATTAATATTCACGACCCACGATACCAATTTACTAAGCTGTAACTTATTTCGGAAAGACCAAGTTTGGTTTACCGAAAAGAATCGTTATGGAGCAACCGATCTATATTCATTAGTAGAGTATAAAATCCCATGGCAGGCTAGCTTCGAGCAAGATTATATTGCTGGTAAATATGGCGCAGTGCCGTTTATTGGTGATTTGAGTCGGTTGTTGGGTAAAAAATAATATGTCTAGGAATAGAGATCGTCGATCGCAGTCACGTTCAGAAAAAGGTCTTACAAATAGAGAAGTAGCTACTAGAGATACCATTCCAACTTTTCTCATTGTCTGTGAAGGTGAAAAAACTGAGCCGAATTATTTTAAAAGTTTCCCTGTCAGTACTAGACCAGAAGTTACAATTGTCGGGGCTGGATGCGAAACGATTTCGGTAGTCAATAAGGCAATCGAGTTAATGACAGCCAAAAAATTCGATCGAGTGTGGTGTGTATTCGATCGAGATCCATCTAAGGTTAACAACACCGCACCTAGATTTAGAGAAGCATTGAAAATAGCAGCGAAGAAAAATATTAATGTTGCCTATTCCAATGAGTGCTTTGAAATTTGGTATTTATTACATTTTAACTATGTTGATACTGGCATACCGAGAAGTGACCACAAGAAAAAATTGACTAAATCACTAAACTGTGATTACGAGAAGAATAGTGATGATATGTATGTGAAACTTGAAGATAAGCAGCCTCAAGCAATTAAACACGCCAAAATTTTATTAGCCAGTTACGAGCCGCACGATCCGGAAAGCGATAATCCTGCTACCACCGTTCATCTTCTGGTTGAAGAGTTGAATCGATACATTCGTTGAGATCGGAGGAGTCCACTAAGCAACAACTTCTAATTAATTCTCAAATATGCCGCGTCCTAATTATGGTAATGCTGTCAAACAACGCACCGTGCAATTCTTCGCGGTGTTGGTTGACTATGCCAATGATGAATTAGCTGCTGACGAACGCCAGTTGGAGAGCTTACAGCGGGATATTCAACTGCATTGGCAAACTTCCCAGCGGTGTGTAATTCGGACGAAAGTTAGATATCTCGAACAGCTAACTAAATTAGCAGGTACGACACTAACTGGGGAACAGATCAAGGAAGCGATTAAATGTTTGACTGATTTTCTGGAGATTGTCGAAGATAATCGTGCGAGCAAGGGTGGCTCGGAAACTTGGCATTTTACCCTCAATTTGTGGTACGACAGATTCGATCGAGCGGCTAATCTCGATCGATTTTCGCGGGAATGGGATTGCCGGAAGTCGCCGCAACCTTCGATCGATAGCAAACCAGCAGTATCTAATTTAGATTACTGGTGGGAACTAGTCCGATCGAGTCTGAATACTCAACAATATCACCGGATTACCACCAATCCCCTGATGGGAGAGGATCGACTGAAATTTAGTCTCGAAGAGGTCTATGTGCCCCTAGACTTGATGGAAAGACAGCGCGCTGTAATGTTTGAGGTACAAGCGGGTATCGATGGTACTGGGGAGGAAAATGGGTTAAATAGCATTGGCGATCTGGATCTCGATCGATTGCTAGATCGACTAGTCACCAATTCAGAACCCAATCGAATTGGCATTATCGGCGAACCAGGTTCGGGTAAAACTACCTGTTTGCAAAAGTTAGCCGCTGGATTGCTCGATCTGCAATTGCTCCCAATTTGGATTTCGCTTGCCGATCTTCAGAGCAAAACTTTGGAAGATTATCTGTTACAAGACTGGCTCAAACTTGCCACGCGCCAGATCGCGATCGCACCGCAATTGCAACAAGATTTTGCATCGCAATTCGAGAGTGGGAAAGTCTGGTTGCTGCTCGATGCTGTCGATGAAATGGCAATCGATGCGAGTATCGCCCTCACGAGTATCGAGCGACAATTGCGCGGCTGGATTGGCTCGGCTCACGTCATTTTGACATGTCGATCGAATGTTTGGGATAGTGGTAAAAACGCGCTAGAAAATTTTAGTACCTATCGCAATCTTAGTTTGAGCGATGGTTATCGCGGCTCGCCCGATCGAGTGCGACAATTTATTCAAGGCTGGTTTCGCACTCAGCCAAATCTGGGCGAAAATCTCAGTACCGAACTAGCACAACCTCAATATCAACGGTTGCGCGATGCCATTAAAAATCCGCTGCGATTGGCTTTATTATGTCGCTATTGGTTGCTAACTCAAGGTAAATTACCCAGTACTAAAGCTAGTTTGTATCGACAATTTACCGATACTATTTATGCGTGGAAACAAGATCGGTTTCCGACTAGTTTGGCGCAACGTCAACAGTTAAATTCGGCTTTAGGGAAATTAGCCTTGCAAGCACTCAGCTTAGAGTCACCAGGGGAAACCCAAGAACGAGTGAGATTTAGACTGCACGAGCATACCGTTTTAGAATTACTCTCGCCAGATCTGCTCGAATTAGCATTACAACTAGGCTGGTTGAACCAAGTTGGTATTTCTGCTAGTACGGGAGCCAAAATTTATGCCTTTTATCATTCCACTTTCCAGGAATATTTTGCCGCTCGATCGATCGACGATTGGCACTACTTTTTGGCGGGAACTACTACCAATCACTCGCCAATTTTTAGTCCTTATTGGCAAGAGACTATTCTATTTTGGTTTGGGAGAGCAGATATTGCCGTCTGTGATAAGGAAGCATTTATCGGTGCATTAATCGATTTCGAGCGATCTTATGGCGGGGTTTTTCACTTTTACGCCTACAAATTGTCGATCGATTACTACAGTGGCGGTTCGCTAAATTTATGCCCGAGCAAAACACCTGGAAATTTTATCCCTTACCAGTTCAAGATGGCGCGAGAACATCGCTCAGAAAAACCGATCGATCGGCAGCAATTGCTGGGCTAGAAAAACTAGTCCAAACTGTCGAAAGTCCGTTCGTATGTTGGCAAGCAGCACACAGTTTGGGCAAAGTATTCGATCCGGGAAATGAGATTGCGATTGCGGCCTTAATTAGAGCTACAGGACTAGTTTCGCATAGCGATCTCCTCATCAAGATTTGCGAATCATTAACTAAAATCGATCCTAATTATAATGAGACTGCGATCGCTACTCTGGTTGATATTATCCACAGTAAAAAAACAGTAGCTTTAACTCGAAAAGCTGCCTTCACGCTAGGTAAAGTATTACTAGAATCAGCCGCGATTCTCATGCTGAGAGGCTACGCCAACGATAACCATAATTCATTACTTATCCTCGCGATCGATACGCTCGTTCGCATCATTGAATCTGGAAATTCGTCGCCCGCACCAAGCCCACGCCACCACGCAGATGGTATGGCGGCAATAGAAAATCTCCGCCAGATCGCACCCACCCATCCAGCAACACAACAGCAATTTATTGACGCTCGCACGTTGCCGAGCAGCACCCACAATCGGCGAAAAAAAGTAGCTCGCACCCAAAATATCGAGATCGCGATCGCCAAAATCGAACAAAAACTAATAACTATTAATAATGTCGAATCTCAACGCCGTTATGCTTATCAATTAGGCAAATTTCAACCCGGACATCCATTAGCGGTGGACTTTTTATTAAAGCTACTTTCTACTCCCCAGTCTAAGAGTTTTTACAAATTAACTGCTGAATATCTCAAAGAAATAGCATTAATCGAACAATTACCCCTAATTGTCGATCGCTTAAAAAGTCAAGTCATAGCAGTAGCAGCAGGCGATCGATCTGCTTGTGCGATGGCATGTTATAAATTACTCTGGTATTGTGCAGAACAAATACCCGATCGACAATTCACCCAAATTTGGGATCGGTAAATTATCTATTCTATGCTTACGTAAAAAACGATCGAACTAAGTTCGATCGTTTGTTGAAATGCCAAAGATTTAATTATTTTCCAGTCGCTCCTTGAGGGTTTCAAGAATGCCCCAGCGACTATCGAGGGTTTCGGCCTTTTTTGCTGGTTCGGGGATGGGTGTCCCGACAGGACTGATACCCACACAATCTAGATTGCACAACTGTCTCAGGGGAACGGCTAGACACAATTGCTCGTACAGCCACACATCTGGTGGAAAATGGCCGTCGGGTGGTAAAGATTCTACCAAGTCTTCTAGCTCTGATTTAACTTCGACGCCGTGTCGTGCTGGTTCTTCAGGCTCTGCTTCGAGCCAAATAATTTCATTTGTATCTAGCACCAGTCGGTGGTTGTATTGTTGCAAGCAGCGATCGCATTTGAGGGTAATGATTGTCTCTGCCTGTGCCCAGACTTCTAAATATGTCCCCCCATGTTTGACAATTATTTTACCTCTGACAGGCGTGAGGGTTTCAAAGTCAGGAATGAGTCGATCGACGATAATCTCTAGGGTGCGATCCTTTCGATTTGCTAGTTGGGGTATGTATAGTGGTTCCATCGGTCAAAGGGGAAAGAAGTAGAAAAGTAGATTCGCGACTACTCTTAAGATAGTCGCAATCGTTGATTTCCCACACGTACAAAGTCGATTAGATTAATCTTAATTAATAAATATCCTTTAGTTGCCGTTCTCTAGATCTCCGGCTGGCTGTGGCGGAGCATCGTCGGGAGTTTGCGCTAATTTGATGACCAATCGTCGATCGGGTTCTTGGCCGCGACTGTATGTTGCTAGATCTTGATAATCAGCCTCAGTGTCAAAAAAAGTGTGCATCTGACGACGTTCTGCTGAAGACATTGGTTGCAGAATAACTTCTTTTCCTGTCGTCCGCACCCGAGTTGCTGCTTCATCGGCGATGGCTTTGAGCGCGATCGCGCGACGGTGACGATAGCCGTCTAATTCGATCGTGTATCCAGCTTGTAAATCAGCTTCTTGATGGATATTGAGACTAGCATTTGCTAAATATTGAATCGCATCGATGGTGGCACCGTCGGTACCGATCAGGTGTTCGATCTGGACTGGCGTGAGTTTGTCTCGATCGATCGTCAGCCAGTAATTGGCCGCACTGGTATGTTCTGGCTGTTGAATATCTACTGTAGTCGCAATTCCAGCTAGGCTCAGTAGTTTTTCCAACCACTGTTGGCCGCGTTCTAGGCGTTGGTCTGTCATGAGGCTTGATAGCTTTAGGCTTTAGGTGGTAGATTTTAGGAAAAAGGCTTTAGGCTTTAGGCTTTAGGCTTTAGAAAATAGGGCACGAAAGACTTAAGAACGCATTTCAAAAACCTAAAGCCTAAAGTCTTCTTCCTAACGCCTAAAGCCTAATACCTAAAGCCTACTTTATGTTGCTTTCTTCTTCTTCTTCGCTTTCTCGAAGGGAAGTTCCTCGCGATCGCCACTATCTTTAGGCTTTTCGCGTTCTTGTTGCTCGACCAGTTTTTGTAAATCTGGCGGTAAGGGTTCGCGATTGACTAGATAAGTTTGAGCGAGTTGAAAGACGTTACCGATCGCCATGTACATCAGTACCCCCGCAGGCAAGGGGAAGAATAAAAACATCCCCGAAAAGATAATCGGCGTGAATTTATTGACAGCTTGCTGTTGTTGAGCAGCAGCATCATCGGCAGCCGGAGTAGCAGTGCTACTCGATAAGTTTTGGCTGACATAGAGACTCAAGCCAAAAAAGACGATCATGGCAATGATATCCCAGTGGATTTTGCCATCTGGATCGATCGCGCCAACGTGTCCGAGTGCATCGATAAATAAGAATCCGGTATCGGCAGCAATCCCCGGAATCGTACCTTTCAGGGTCACATCTCCAGGCGCGATCGCTTCAATTTGGCCGTTAGGGGAGACTTTAACATTTTCTATCCCCTTGACGATCGTCCACTCAGGAGTGAGTTTAGAATCGGGATATTGGGCGGCTAATTCGCTAAAAGGTTTACCATCGGCACCTTTAAATTCAACCTGCGCTGTTTGTCCCGCTGCTAAAACATTACCAGTGGGAATGCTGGCAATTACAGGCGCATGAATGTTGGTTGCTAAATAGATATTATGTGGTTCGCTACTAAATGCTTGGGGTTGAATTTGGGCGGTTTGGGCCGCAGGTACTACTTGTAAGTTAACGTTGTACTCGACATTGGAAAATGGAGATCCCCGTAAGGTGGCAAACAGCGCAAACAAGACAGGCATTTGTAAGAGTACTGGCAGACACCCCGCTAACGGATTGCCAAATTCCTTGTACACATCACTCATGGCTTGCTGTTGCTTTGCCGGATCGTCTTTAAACTTTTGCTGAATTTCCTTAACTCGCTTCTGCATCAGCGGTTGAGAGATCTTGGTCTTTCGCATATTGCGAATCGACCCCGCACCCAACGGATAGAGCGCGAAACGAATTACCAAGGTTAAAGCGACGATCGCCAAACCATAGCTAGGCACGATTCCATAGAAAAAATCTATAATCGGCAGCATTATATTGTTGGAAATAAATCCGATTCCAAAGTCCATTGTCAACTAGGTGTTAGGTATTAGGTGTTAGGTATTAGGTGTTAGGTATTAGGTGTTAGGTATTGGGTAAATATCGACCATGAACTAAAGCCTTGCTTGGTGAAACACATGCGCAGGAGCGGCTCGCTCCGGTCGAGAAACCCGATCGTGGAAGCGAGACAAGACAGATCTCCGCATGATTTCATCCGCAAAGCCTAAAACCTAATCCCTAAATTAGGTGGTTTGAGTGGCAGCAGCTTCTGCTTTTTCCGCTACGCTGACTAGGGGTTGCCCAGTTTTAGCGAGGACTCGCTCGTTAATATAATCGTATATTTCGCGATAGCGAGGGAGAGAACGTAACTCCAGACGACTGCCATCTTTGAGAGTTACTACCATATCTCCCCAAAATCCTAACCCACGCGGGATAGTTAGTGCGTCCGTAATTTCCGAATAGACGAGATCGGTTCGATCTTTGCCCATCCACCCACCAGTTACGGAAATCCGTCGATCGGTAATTTTATATCTCAACCAGATCGCTCTGACGATCGAACCGATCGTCAGCGGGATGAAAATTACGAATGTTGCTAAAAATAAATTGAAAATCAGATCCCCAATATGTGGGCCACCTTCATAAAACGTTTCTTCTTTAATACCCATCAAGTACCTCAGCGGCTGTCAATAACTGCTCTAATTCTCGCAAAATTTCGACATATTCGCATCCCTGCGCCGAAGGTCGGACGCCGATGACGATCGACCACCCACTGTGAATCTGCGGCAAAAGCTGACGCACAGCGGCTTTCACTTGTCGTTTGAGCAGATTGCGAACTACTGCTTTTTTACTGACTTTTTGACTAACAGAAATCCCAAACCGAGTAGCAGGTAGATTTTCGGCAGGGGCATCTGGCATGTGTCGCAAACTTCTAAGCGTCAAGTGCGCTTGTTGATGGCGTTTGCCTTGCTGATAAACTTTTTGAAAATCTTGCCTGCGTCTGAGTCGATGGGGTTTAGGCAATGACACGAGTTGCTATTATTTTCGATTTCCTGGTAGACAAAGATCTACACAGACAACCGATGCCGTCCTCTGGCTCTACGTGCTTTGATGACTTTTTGTCCGGTACGCGACCGCATCCGCGCTCTGAAACCAGATGTTCTTTTTTGTTTGCGGTTAGTACCGCCGAGAGTACGCTTTGTCATACGTTAGATTCGCTCGAATTAACTAATTATTAATACACTGTAGGCAAAAAAGCCACAATGTACTAGTATAACAGCTATTCTACCCGATAGCGGATCGGTACTCGATAACGAGTTTTAAGTATGAAATTTAATTGGTTGGTTATTGGTGCATTTTCGATCGCCTTGGGGATTGTCGATCGCCCGAGCTTGGCGATCGATAACAGCTTAAATGGCGACAGTTTTCGGTTGCCTAGCGGTAATATTGCCTGCTATCTTTCGGATAATAATTATCTGCGCTGCGACATCCGCAGTGGTCTAAATCCCAAACCCAAGTCTCCATGCCAGCTAGATTGGACGGGAATATCGCTCGATCGTAATCGTCCAGCGCAACCTGCTTGTGCTGGCGATACTGTCTTTGGATCTTATCCGGTACTAAATTATGGCAGTACTTGGAGGCGAGCCGGACTGAGATGTACGGCTAGAACTACTGGTTTGACTTGTCTGAATTCTCGCCAGCATGGTTTTTTCCTTTCTCGATCGCAGTGGCAAGTTTTTTAAGATGACGGCGATCGAGAACGCCGCTCTCAATTTCTGGGCAGATCGGACGTAAGATATAATCAATAGTGAGCGATTCTCCTTCCCAGAGAATCTGCCAACGGCGTGTAACTCTCTAAATTCAGAGGTTGCACCCACGATATTATGGCAACTGCTCTTTTGCGATCGTTACGCCAACATCTATTCTATGAACTCCGACGGAACTGCAAATCCCAAATCAGATCTCAAATCGCCAAACCGATCGCCAGAAATCATTGATGTCAGTGTGGTAGAAGAAGAGATCTCGCCAGTATCGGAGCCGCTCGAAGATGTCTGGAATAATAATGATGAGGTAAAGACGCAACCGCCCGTAACTCCCGTTGCTGAAGAACCGCAAGTAGCCACACCCACACCTGCGATCCCATCACCACCCAAAACGTCAGCACCACCAGAGCCACCAGAGCCAGCAGCACAAACCCCCACGCTCGACGATAATTGGGCGGTATTGTTAGATGAAATCGGCCAAGAGCTAGATCCAGAGCCAGAAGCCAGCATCAACTCTAGCGAAGCGGCTACTGCCAAAATGACAAATCTACTGCGCACGGAGTCCCAGATCGCCGCAGAAATCGTCAAGCTCAGAGCTACTCAAGCCCAACTGCAACAACAAATCATCGATACCCAGACGAGTTTCGGGCACATCATTCAAACTTCAGTAACCGAACTCGAACAACGTCGCCAAAAACTGCAAATCTCCGTCGAACAACTCGAACGCAGACGCGATCGCCTCAAGGAAGAAATTAGCAAAAGCTTTGCTGGGGCATCTCAAGATGTAGCGATCCGCCTCCAGGGATTCAAAGATTACCTCGTTGGTAGTCTGCAAGATTTAGTCGTCATCGCCGAAGAAATCGAATTTCCCCAACCACCACCAGCCCAAATCCGGCTGCAAACACCACTCCCCAAGACACCCGCCACTCAACCACAACCTGCATCGAAAGATCGATCGTCGCCCCAATTTACCGAACCTGCATTTAAAGCAACTGCGGGCAAAGTTCGCGCCGCGATCGATCGCTATCGGAGTGCGCCCGATTACTACGCTCCGACTTGGCAACTGCGCCGCACCCTCGAAGCAGTTCATGCAGACAAGGTTTCGGACTGGTTTTTTACCAAAGATGGACGGGGAGCCGTCCGCACCATGGGTAGCCGCCTCCAGAATATCTTAATAGCAGCAGCAGCAGTATCGGTATTGCGAGAGCTATATGGAGACTATCTCCGCACTCTCGTCCTCGCCAACCTCCCCGAACGCCTCGGCGACTGGCGACGAGGCTTTCAAGACTGTTTGGGACTCTCCAAGCCCGATTTTGGCGGCAATGGGGGTATTATTTTATTTGAAGATCCCGAAGCTCTGATCCAAAAAGTCGATCGGATTGTCGCTAATAAGGAAATGCCATTCATTATCATCGATAATTCTGAAGGCCAAATCAGTCTCTCGATCTTGCAATATCCTCTCTGGCTAGCCTTCGCACCCGATCCCGATCGACAGATCGATGATTTTCGGGAGTACAGGTAGAGGGGTGGATGGGTGGATGAGTGGATGGGTGGATGGGTAATAGAGCAATTCCCTCTCCCC
>NZ_PVWO01000057.1 GCF_003003845.1 Chamaesiphon polymorphus CCALA 037
TCGGATAGTTGCAGTTAATCTGGGTTCGATTTTGCGATGATTGCGGGTTTGATGATTTATAATTGCGGGTCGCTACAGGTACACCTCCCCTGGTAACTCCTGGTCGCCGTGGAAGTCCAAGACGATCGACCGCGACGGAAATCCTTTACACATTTCCCAGACGATCGCTTTGAGGGTCTGAGTCTTCCCACTACCCGACGTGCCCAGAATCACCATGTGCGGGTTAGCGGCTTTATCCAAATCCCAACACACCCCATCGCCCAAATGCACGAGCGAGCGAGATGGTGAATTCGGCTGCGCCGTTTCTCTCCCCACAGATCGGGGTTTTAAGATAGATTTGGGTAGTGGTTTAGCCATGCCAATCGGTTTTTATTTATCCGATTGTAATCGATTTACACTCCAAATATTTAAGCCAAAATCCGTATTTTCAAACTAGAAACGTTTCCAATATTCGTTTCTCCCAGACACTTACAGCAAACGAACTGAATAAACGTTTGTGTTGTAGAAAAATTTGCCGACGATATGATTGGTAAATTTTTTTATTTTTAGATGGGTGTCGAGCTTTCGGTTAAACGTTTGGGCTGACGTTTGGCAAACACAGGCAAACAGTTAATTCTTGAAGAACGCTTGGGGGTTTATTTTCATATCATCAATTATCTCTAGGAGAATAGCATCCATTTTATTTTTAGATATGAGATGAGCAGATTCCCCAATGTAAGCCTGAAGGGTTTCGTTGCCATCACTTTTAGTACTACTAATAAAATATTCCAACGAACACTGAGCGATAGCTTTTGGAAGTTGCGATAAATCGGGGGTCTTATTGGAAAGTTGACCTACTAGAACGAGATTGGACGACAAAGGCAAATAGACAGCTTGGATGGGATCGCCCTTCTCACTAATCGGTTTAAACGATTCATCTCCCTCTAATTGAAATAAAACGATTGAATCACCCAGCGGTATATCAGAGAAAGTTCGCTCGATCGAGAACTTCATGTTTCGATACATATCTATTTTTACCTGCGGGGCAATAGAATTTCTCAACCCATCTATATGTCCAGATTTTGAGGCTTCTTTAAGCATATTTGGAAGATCTGCCCGAAACTGCTCGGTCATCCAAGGTATATCGTCTAAACTCTTGGACAATGCGCTGTCCATTTGCGGTTGAATACCGATAAGAAACAGTTTTAGATAATTTTCTGGGTAGTTTAATTTTCTATACTCTTTTACAACCCTCTCTTCTAATCCTCTTTTTACATAATTTCCAAAGACAAGTGGATCTTCAATTATTTTGAGTACTTCTCTCAAACCATACTCAGCAGCATTTGAAAAGCTTTGTCGTAGATGGCGAGTGCGGATCTCAAAATGAGCAATTAGCTCTGCTATCTTATCTGACTCTAACTTTGCTGTTTCGCCTTCATTGCGTAGATTGTTAACTAAACTGGTGAAACGGCTTTCTGCTGCTGTGATCTCATCATCTACTTGAGGATCATCATCTTGAGAGTAAAAATAGCCTTCTACGCCAGTTTTAGTTGTATTGGCATTGAAAGGCTCTACCCCTTTCCTATATACCCAAGTACAAAATTTATCGCCAGTTACATGACTGGCGAAACCATTTTGAAGAAAGCGGGGGATAAAATGTTGACGTATTCCAGCCATCCAGCAAGTTTAAGTATTATTTTCATTTTTATTATAGTAAATAAATACTGTTCCGTGTTTGATTGACTAAAGCTATGCGTCAATCCAAACGTAGGAACATCCATGCTTCAATACTTTTCCCTGATATGGGATCGGTTTCCCCGCTTTTATCGTCATCTCTTCAAGTACCTCGTGGGGATAGATGTCTGTCCGATCGCTCATTGAATACAGCCAATGCGGGAGATACTGTTCAAACGTCAACCCTTTTGGATGTTGAGGTATCGCACGGACATAGAAGCATTTTGCAAGTAGTTCGACTTCTTCTATGCCTTTATCCTCTGCTTGATGCGCCATCTGCTTTACTTCCATTACTTCATCCATTGCAGCGGCAATTTGAGCGGGCGTAACGACTTGGAATGTTCTAATCTTTTCCTTGAGTAGTTCGTTCTGTTCTCTGAGTTGGGCGTTCTGCTCGACAACCTCCGCAGTAAACTGAGGATTACACCAAGCGGCAAAAATAGCGGCTAATTCTGGGTGTCCCCACGTCCCACCACCTTTCCCTGTTTTTGTTACTAATGGGCAATCGATCTCTGGATACTTGAGCTTAAATTCAGCGATCGCTTTTTTGCCCACCGAGCGGTTAACCCAATTATTTAAACGTGTTCCGCTAGCTTTGGCAATTGCAGATAGATTTTTGTATTCGGTTGGGATGTTCATATTAACTCAAATTGAGTGAATATGTTTATACTAGCTCAAATTGAGTGAATATGAATATACTAGCTCAAATTGAGTGAATATGAATTTAATACCAGAATTTCTGTGAGTATAATTATACTAACGACTATACTAGTACAATAGAATTACAATCATAGCCTTGTAAAGCCTTTATGCAAATCCGCCCATCCGTCCTAGAGATTCCTACTGACGATCCGTTTAAGAACGACTGTTTGAGTAGGAAAGAATTAGAGCCTACACTAACTCAGGTTGTTACTTGGGCTGTGGGATCTTTCGTATTAGCTGTTGATGGTTCATGGGGATCGGGTAAGACAACATTCCTGAACATGTGGGAAGTGAAGCTAAACGAAGCTGGACATCTCTGTCTCTATTTGAATGCTTGGAAAAGTGATTTTGTTGAAGATCCCTTAGTTGCCGTCGTTGGAGAATTATCGATCGCCATCAAGAAATCCCGACCAGACAATGGAAATGTTGATGCAACGATTAAAAAATTTGAGGAGACAGCTAAATCAGTTCTCAAACGCTTGATTACAATAGGAGTAAAAATTGCCACTCATGGAGCATTAGACATTGATACTGCATCAGAAAAAATACTATCCGATCTAGCTGGTGAGACTGCTCAGGATTTAATCAAGGATTATTGCAAAGGAAAATCAGATATTGATGATTTTCGTGAAGAGCTTAGTTCTCTAGTTGCAGCAATTCAAAAATCCGATCGAGAACCAGTAAAGATTGTCATTATTATAGATGAATTAGATCGCTGCCGCCCGACCTATGCAGTGCAGCTACTCGAACGAATCAAACATTTATTTGATGTTGAGGGAATAGTTTTTGTATTAGGGATCGATCGCGAGCAATTAAGTCATTCTATCAAAGCACTTTATGGATCGGAGTTTGATGCAACAGGATATCTTAAACGATTCATCGATCTAGACTATCGCTTGCCAGAACCCGATCTGGGATGCTATTGCTCGTCTCTGTTTGAAAAATTTGAAATTAATTCATTGATAGCAAGACGGCACTCAGAAAACAATGATAATAATCCAGATGATTTAATTGATTTAAATTTTTACTTAGGATATTTGATATCTTCTGCTCAAATGAGCTTGAGAGAGCAAGAGCAAATCATATCAAGGCTGAGAGTCGTATTACAAACAATTCCAGTCTGCGAAAACCCCTTTCCAGTGACATTAAGTATTCTTTTATTTTTACATAATTATAGCAACCCTGAAATATACAAATCAGTTATGGCAGGCAAGCTGACACCTGATGATTTCCTTACTTTCGTAGAAGCTCTACCAAAAGAAAAAGAAGCTTTTCTTTTGTTTTCAGATTCTGCAAACAGGAAAAATTATTCTGGATTTTTTAAAGGCAAAATGAAAGGAATTTTTCTTTCGGGATTAAATGAGTTATTAAACACCCCTAGCCCTGAAATGCAAGCATATATACAGAGAATAAATTCGCGTGACAATTCAAGTAATGAAGACAGACACATAGTTCAAATAGCTCGCGAAGGAGCGGGTTTTCAAAAAACAGCACAAAGATTGAATTTAATATCAAATTTTGAGCGATATTGATTTAACTATATTCCTATTGAATTATAAAATAAGTTTGACTTTGGCATGATTAATTTCACTTCTTTATCAATTAGTAACTATCACCCTAATCCTCACCTGACCGCTGCCCCACTGGTCGCCAAGTAACCCGATCGCCTTTCCCAGCGGACAGCTATTAAACTCCAGCTTCCGCCCGTGTTTGGTGACAGTGGCTAATTGCTGGGGATTAGATTGGGGGTTAACCTGCTCTGGATCGTCAATCTCGATCGATCCGGTTAAATACATCTGCGCGTCGGGATACCGATCGATCGCCCGATCTAGTTTGGGGATAATTTCCTCATCCACCCACGTCAACGACTCGATACTGGTAGTAATCTTCCGCCCCACCTTACCCGTAATCCGTTCGCTGACGATCTGGGACATCAGATCGGGGCGATTGCTAACTTGGTACAGTTCGTCAGGAACCGCTACGGGGTGAACCGCGAACGTGTGTGCGTCCTTTTGTTCGACGACGACAAAATCATCCCGAACCCGCGCCCGATCGAATGTCCTTACCCCATCGATGCGGACGATAATTTGGTGGGTATTACCTTTCTGGTTCATCAAATCTTGCACCCCGCGCGGGGTTGCCAGAATCTCATTGAAGGTGAAGGCGATGCCGCCTTGCGTATTGACGCTCAGTACCAGTAACAGCATGGCTACCACCAGGACTAAGACCGCATACTCCCAATTACTCCCCGTCGATAACCGTAGCTTCCGGTTCCCAGGCACGACACAGCGCAGATTAGCAGGGAAGAATAGTTGAATGCCCGACTTGGTAATCGCATCCACCAGATAACCAAACGTGTACCCAATCTCGATCGCATGTGCCAACTGCCAAGAAATGACCGAACTATAGGCCAACCCATACACCACCACCCCAACGACTAGTGAAGCGACGATCGAATGCGTACAGCTCCGATGGGGAAACCGCTTTTCCAACAGGCGAGAAATCGGAAATAGCACCCGTCCCGCTGGTGATTTGCTAATGTCCACATCGGGCAATAGTCCTGCAATCGCCCCCACGCTAACGATCGTCGGCTCGGCAGTTCCCAAAATTAGACTGGTCATCAGCCCGCTAATTGCTAGGTGGGTCAAAGTCATCATAATTAGCTAACTCGTTTCGAGTCTTTAGGGAGCGATCGCAACATATAGGTCAGCCCGATAAACAACGCCCCAGACATCCCTGCAATCACATACAGCAGTCTGCTATCAGTGCCGACGGCAAAGAACCGCAGCATTACAAACCCAGTCGCAGCAAGGATTAGGAGCGGAGTAATGTCAAAATAGTCACTGCGATCGCCACCTTCGATCTCAAGCCCTAAATATTCCTCATCGATCGATCGAATCGCTAACGCCGGATTACCACCCGCCCGCTGTTGGAGGTCTGCCAGTTGCGATTGACTCAGGTTTAGTCCCCGCAGCTCCCCCGCTGTTGCCATCAGATCGCGGATAAAGTAGTCGGGTAGCGGTCGGAGGACTAAAGCGGGAGTATTTAAGAAGATGTCCGTGCGTGGCGGCTTGGTCGCGGCCAGCAGCAGCGATACGCCCTGTCTTTGCAGATTTTTCAACCACGTCCTAAATTTAGGGTCGAGCTGGTGCGCGTCATCAAAGATTAAGAAGGTCGCAGGGTTGGCGCGGAAATAGTCGGCCACCGCCCATTTCAACTTCTCAACCGTCATCGCCTTACCCTCGACCTCGATCGTCTCGATTTCTAGCTGTTCGCAAATGGCAATCAGCATTTGCCGTTGGGTCGCTGGCGTGAGAATCGCCGCCAGCACATAGCCATCGGCGGTTAGCTCTTCCCTGACTGCATCTAGTAACACCGTCTTACCACTCCCCTCATCCCCACACAACAGAATCGAGCCATTCGCCTTTAATGCCGCGAGGATTCTAGCTTTCTCTTCAAGCCGATAAAGTTTGAACATAATTAATAATTGATAATTAGTAATTAATAGTCATCAATTATTAATTGAAGGCCGCGATTTTGAGTCGATTGCATTAACAACTACGAATAGTCCGAGAATTAATGGCAGCGTCCAAAAGTCGCTCAAAAGTAGCAATATACCCAGCAGCAGAGCATTTAAAGATTCTCCAGCTAGCATTCGCATCGCATCGGCAAAGTTGAATCGCAGATTGAATTTTAAGCCGCTTTCGGTTGTCGTCCGGCGGCGGCGATTAGCGAGGCGGCTAATTCTTTTGGGTCGATTTGGGTGAACTGAAAGCTATCTACTTGCGATCGCAGTTCGGGATCTAATAAGTGGGGATTGTTAACGTATTCATTGGCGAGGGCGTTTTCTGCCAGCATGATTGCCACCGCTTTGCGCTGGGCTTTAGCATCGATATGAGCGGCTAGCTTATTAACAGCTTGCTCCGGCGCGGCGGGTTCAAATTCTCCCGTAAATTCATCCGTACCGCTGGCAACTATGTCCGTTCTTGCTGGCACGGGGTCTAAATCGTCTGGGGCTTGAGTCGCCAGTTGTCCGGCTGGTAACTCTTCGGCTACCGCAGCATCAGCCACGATCTCCGGCTCGGCTGCGAGCGCGGGGGTATCGATATTATTCCCTACTAAATGGGGATATCCTGCCGTGCCCCCAGTTTCCCGAATATGTTTGTCAAAATCGGCAAATAGTTCCACTTGCGCGGGCGTGAGATAGTAAAATCTCCCCTCTTTAGTCAAGCGATCGGGTGTAAAACCCAGCATCGCCAACCGATTCACGCGAGCGTTTTTGCGGATGTTGAACCGTGCATCTAATTCGGAGGTCTTAACTCTGTTCATTAATTGATAATTGATAATTGATAATTGATAATTGATAATTAAATTTATATTTAGAGATGGCAAAGTTGGGGCTGTGTCTTTTCTCGCTTTTCGCGTCGGGAAACCCGACGGGCGCGAGCCGCTGTTTTGCCCAAACTTTTCAACTTCAACTAATCGGATCTAAACCGAACCGATGGGGTCAGCAGAGATATTGTA
This sequence comes from Chamaesiphon polymorphus CCALA 037, assembly GCF_003003845.1. GTDB lineage: Bacteria > Cyanobacteriota > Cyanobacteriia > Cyanobacteriales > Chamaesiphonaceae > Chamaesiphon > Chamaesiphon polymorphus. The sequence continues at coordinate 6,940 of NZ_PVWO01000057.1, forward strand.
AGTAGTATATATCGATCCTTAGAGTAAGTAATAAATTATACTTAGTCATTAACGTTTTTACGCACTTTGCCCGATCGCCACCATTCCTCAACCCTCTCCAGCCGCACCCATTCTCAGCAATCTGGCTGAAAACGTTTCGACATCCCCCCAAATGTACTTAAACAGTTCGACTAACTATTAACGATCGACTATTAACTATTAACTACCAATTACCAACTAATCCCGATCGGTATCGAGAAATAACTCGTTCTCCGTAGTACTACTTAGTAGAAATATTTTTGGTGACAAGTTACACTCGCAGATCTAAAATAATATTACAAATAAAAAAAAGTAATCGCCAAGATTGGTGAAGCCTTTTTACAAACCACCCTGTCCGCGCCTATAATAAAGCCACAATCAAAAACCCCTGGAATGCCAAAAGGGGCACAACCAGGGGCTTTGATTTAACTTCTGACTACGAATCAGAAGTTAACCAGACAAAAAAAGTTCAAATTTTATTTGGGAACCACGCAACCTAAATCAATAGGGAGCAATATCAACTTTATTTGGGAATCCCGCAGCCTACGCCAATAGGAAACGGGTGATAGATAAATCTTAGCGTAAATCTGACACATCGCCAATATTACCGTTTTGATTCTAAATATTACCTAGTACCTGTCGAAGTTTGCGGGGTTCCCACAAGGGAATCACCACATGTTTATTTCTTGCCCTTCGATCGCAGCGCATCACGCCCGCGAATTTGCCGCCAGTGCGATCGCCTCAGATATCGCCGCGTTAAACTTCCGCTCTTGGAATCCAAATAATGAAAACGAATTAGACGAAGTATTCGATCTATTAATTGCCGCACCCCAACACCTCAATAATGGGACGCTGGCTGGGCGATCGCAAAACGAGCTAGCCAATGTCCTCCGTGGTGGGGGCTGGATTTTCGATGGTTATCGCGGCGTATCGGTCAAACCGGATTCGCCCCGTAAGAATTCTGAAGGCAAGACGATCAAATACGAGTCGCCCAGGGGGACGGGGAATCAACAGTTATTCGTGCCCCGGATATCGGTACGGGCGGGACTGGCGATCGCCACCAAACTCGGAGCGGTAGCCGAGGAATATCGCCGCCGCGTCGAATTACTCGCACCGGATGCGGCAGATTTGGAATTTTGGGATTGGTATCTAGAACGCGATGGCTTCATCATCATCACCGAAGGGGCGAAAAAAGCCTGTAGCTTAGTTTCGGCTGGGTATCCCGCGATCGCGCTCAATGGAGTGTGGGGCTGGGGGACGAATGAAAAAGACATGTTTGGGGAAGTCGAGCGCGGCGACTTTGGGGAAAGTCTCAAGATATTAAACTCAGAACTAGAGCCGTTTTTAACCGATTCCCCACAGGGGACGCTACGCGAACGAGAAGTAGTTTTAGCCTTCGATCGCGATGACAATCCCTCAACTGTCAAGAAGGTTGAAGCTGCCAAACAACGGTTTTTCCAAGAGATTGAAGATCGAGTAGATGGAGTGACCGATCTTAAATGGAAAGGTCATAAGGGAATCGACGATCTCATTGCGGCTAAAGGGGTTAAAGCTCTAGACAAAGCCTATGCCAAGCGATCGGAACTGGCACTACCAGTAGTTAAAAACGCCCACTTCACCAGTTCGATCGAGAATGGTTTACTCAAAGTTACGAACATGTCGAGTGAATATATCGGCAATCATCTTACGGCGATCGCCTGTATCGATAATCCCGATGAAGATGGCGCGGCACTGTTATTAGAGTTCAAAACTTTTAAGAGCACGATTCGCCGCTGGACGATGTTGAGAGCATTTCTGGCGGGTGACGCTAGTTCGATTATTGAAGGCTTGTTCAGTCGCGGCTATGTCTTCAAGCGGGAGCAGCGCGGGTTGTTACTCGACTATCTCTATGGTTTGGGGGCGAATATCGCCGAAAATTATACCGTTACCGATTCGAGTGGCTGGGTGGGAAAGTCCTTCGTCCTACCTCATAAAACCTATGGCGATGAAAATCTCAAGTTCCGAAACGTAGATCCCAGTCCAGAGGCGATTACCGAGTTAAAAGGTACTCTCCAGGGATGGAAGGATACTGTAGCTGCCCGATGTGGTGGAAATTCGCGTCTGATCTTAGGTCTGGGTACGAGCTTCGCCGCGCCATTGCTACCCATTATCAATATCGAGTCAGGTGGCTTTCATTTAGTTGGTGACACTTCCCAGGGCAAAACCATCATCCTCTCTGTCGCCGCGTCTGTTAGCGGAGTCAAAGACATTCCCCATTGGCGCACTACCACTAATGGTTTAGAGAGTACAGCTACAGCTTTTAATCATCTCTGTCTACCCCTAGATGAAATCGGTCAAGCCGATCCAAAGGATGTGGGGAATATCGCCTATATGTTGGCGAATGGACAGGGCAAGGCACGGATGAAGAAGGATCTTAGCAATCGCAAGCCAAAGACATGGCAGTTGATGGTTTTATCGTCTGGTGAATTTGGGCTGGGCAAATACATGGCGCAAGCCAATATCACCCTCAAAGGCGGTCAGGAGGTGCGTTTACCAGATGTACCAGCCGTGCCCGAAGGTTCGATTTATGGATGTTTTGAGACGATTCATGGTGCTGATACATCGGCTCAATTTGCCTTAGCGATCAAGGCAGCAGTCATAGAGCATCACGGTACAGCTTTAGATGCTTTCCTATCTCGATTGGTCGTTGATGCTGCCGACCCAGCATTCGTGGGTAATCTTTCCAAACAGGTTCATCTTGTCACCGCTAAGTTAGCAGAAGGGACGAGCGATAGTGCCATTGGACGAGTCGCCAATCGATTCGCATTGGTACAGGTGGTACTAGGGTTAGCTCATAAATACGATCTGCTTCCCTTCCCAGTTGAAGATATCGAGTGGGGGATTTCTACTTGTTTCAAGGCTTGGCTCACAGCCAGGGGCGGAGATGGTTCGATCGAGGTGAAGCAAGCGATTAAACGAATCGAACACCTACTTGTCACTAATGAGTTTAGCGATCGGGTTATGGATCTCCGCGATGGTGATACCAAGACCATCCGCAATCTACTGGCGTACCGCAAGGTTGGGGTAGAAGGGCATACGGAAGAGTTCTGGGTGCCTCCAACGGTTTTCGATAAAGAGTTCGTTGTTGGGGTGAATAAAGTAGGGCTGGTGAAGGAATTGCAGCGGCTTGGCTGGTTGTTACCACCTCGTCCAGATGGTAAATCTGTTCATCAGCGGAAGATTAATAAAAAAGCGAGTTATTTCTACATTTTCCCAAAACGTAAAAATGGCAGTGAAGCGGGTGAAGCGGGTGAAGCGCACCCTTCAAAGCCAGTCTCTGACGAGATTGTAGAATAACATTTGCGCTTCACCAGGAAAAAAACGTCGGTGAAGCGGTGAAGCGGTGAAGCGCAGTATACATGTTACGCTTCACCGCTTCACCAGCGTTTTTTTGGCGGTGAAGCGCAAGCTTTGAGTTGGAACGCTGTGCTGGAAACAGATTTAGCTCCCGCTTCACCCGCTTCACTCGCTTCACTGCGGAAAACGCACTTTCTGAACTTTGGCTAAAAAAACGTTTTTTTTAACTTGGCGATCGCGATCGAGTAAATTAGCTCCAACCCACACTAGCCACCCAGGTTGTCGGCGGTGGGGTCTGATTTGATAACGCCAAAACCAGCGGAGCTAGAAACTCCTCGATCGCTCTAACTACTCGGATAAACTCAGTCGGAGTCCGTTCTTGCCCCAGCCGTTTACAAAAAGCCGTCCACTGCACTTGCTTGGCTGCGGCAAATTCTTCAGTAAACGGGAGGATCGGCTCGCTTACAGTCGTACCGCGATGGTCGAGCGTCCGCCGGATTGCCTCAGTCAGCTTGGCACCATCAAAATCGAACCGATCGGATAACAGCCACACATCATAGAAATCCTTCATCCGGCTGTTGAGTTCCCCTCGACTCAACATCGCCTCAAACTTCTCGGCGATCACACTTTCCCGACTGTAGCAAAGCAGTTGCGGTGCGGGATAATCCAACAGCGTCGGGAGTGAGGCGGTTTCCGGCTGGGGAAACACCACATCCCCAAAACCGAGATCGAGCTGAATGTTGACCCGCGCCTTATCTAAATAGCCCAAGCAGCGGACGCGGATACCTTGGTAATCGGCAGCCTTGGTAATTGGTTCGGTCTGGAGCGATGCCACATCGAAAACCATCCCATCCGGCTCGACCTCTAACGCCAACATCTCCTGCATCTGGCGGACGATCTGACTCGGCTCGTTGCTAGTCCGACCCAGCATATCGATATCCATCGTCGGACGCGACTCTGAGACATTCCAGACCCGCAGCATCAGTCCGCCCTTGAGTACGAACCGTCTGGCATAGGGCGATTGGGACAGGCGGTACAAGAACCGCTCCATCCCATAGTACTGAAGGAGTTCGTTAAACGGACGGCGATCTTGCTTGGCTTTATTGAGTAGCCGTTGCCGCACCGAAGCTGAGACATTTTTGAGTGGTTTATCGGTCATATAGCATCGCTTCCAGGTAAGGTTTAATCGCCCCTCTCACCCGACAAATTTGGGCGTATTCTAAAATCGCTCCCCAGTTAGCCCCCTTACGTTGTCGGTAAAGTACTAGAGCCTCTAGAACAATATCCATCCCCAATTGATGCCGAAACTTAAAGCAGTCGGCAATCGTTTTTTCAGGGCTATAAACTCGCAGCGGCACGCCATCGACCTCATGAGTTTCAATCCCCGCATCGAAACTCGCAGCGGAAAAACGGTGAATGGCGATCGGTGGGTAATCCAATCGGGGCGACTCCGATCCTCTAGGGAGGGCGATCTCTACCGCACGGGGAATCTGAGTGGTAATCTGATAAATCGCCAAAGCCGAAACCAGACAAACTACCCCTTGGGGAATCCGAGTGGCAACTGTAAATAAATCGGGATCGGAGATAGGATCTCCTTCTACCAGCCGATAAACGCCACGAGATATTTGCTCCAAACAGCCGCTATCTCGAAGCTGATAAAGGGTACGGGGGTGAATGCCGACCTCGATCGCCTGGGCTGTCCGAATGAATTGCCCGTGGGCTTGAATCGATCGTAGTGCCCTAACTGAAGCTGTTTCCACCGCTTATGCTCCTAATTGTGGATAATAATACTTACACTTATTTATATCTATAGGTATTATTATCCATCATAGAGGGTAAGATGGGCGGGGCAGGTCAAACAACATGTTTCCCAAGCAACTTACGTTAAAACTTCGAGTATTTGACCTAAATACTCCCCTTTAGGGAAAAATAGTAGCAGTCATGCCCCGAAGCTAGCATCTAATTTTTATGTCCAGCATCTACGACAACATCGACCAGATTCTCCTCCCAGAACTGCAAGCTTATCTCAAACAAGCTTACCGATCGGATTTTTGTGTTGGTTATTTCAACTTACGGGGCTGGCGAGAGATCGATGCGGAGATCGGTAAGTTTGAGGGGGGCGAACATCGTTGTTGTCGGTTACTGGTGGGAATGCACAAACTTCCCAACGAAGAACTCCGGCGCACTCTAGCCATTGGTAAACCGAACGATGGCATCGACCAGGGGCAGGCAGTACGATTGAAAACCCTAATGGCGCAGGAGTTTCGGGAGCAGTTGACCTATGGTAGCCCCACGGCTGACGATGAAGCAGGGTTGAAGCGACTGCGCGAACAATTATTAAATGGGCAAGTGCGGGTCAAACTCTATCTGCGCCACCTTCTTCACGCCAAACTCTATTTAATTTACCGAGAAGATCGAGCCGCCCCGATCGTTAGTTATGTCGGTAGTAGCAATCTGACTCTATCGGGCTTACAACGACAGGGGGAATTAAATGTCGAAGTTACCGATAAAGACGATACGCAAAAGCTAGCGCAATGGTTTCAAGATCGGTGGGACGACAGGTTTTGTCTGGATATCTCCGCCGAACTAGCGGGCATTATCGATGAAAGTTGGGCTGGGCGTTCCCTCAAGCCTTACTATGTCTATTTGAAAATGGCATACCACCTCTCCCAAGAAGCGCGGGACGGGCTGAGTAATTACCAGACTCCTGCCAGTTTCGGTTTGTTGCCGTTTCAAGAAGCTGCGGTCAAAATTGCCGCTCAACATATTAATAAACGTGGTGGGGTAATCGTCGGCGATGTCGTTGGCTTGGGAAAAACCTTGGTCGGCACGGCGATCGCTCATTTGTGCGAGGAAGATTATGGGACTAGCACTCTGATTATCTGCCCGAAAAATTTGGTAAGAATGTGGCAAAATCAGATCGATCGGTATGGACTGCGCGGGAAGGTCGTTCCCATCAGTCAAGTTATCAAAGCATTACCAGAGATTCCCGCCCGATTCCGGTTGGTATTAATCGATGAAAGTCATAACTTGCGAAATCGCGATGGTAGCCGCTATCAGGCGATTAAAGATTACATCGAGCAGAGTGGCAGTCGGTGTATTTTACTAACGGCTACGCCCTACAACAAAACCTATTTAGATATCTCTTCTCAATTACAACTCTTTCTCAAACCCGAAGGGGATTTAGGGATCAAGCCAGAGGCTTATATTCGCAGTTTGGGAGGGGAAATGCAGTTCAGACGCAGGCATAGTACTTCGCCCGTGCGCTCCTTACTGGCGTTCGAGCATAGCGACGAACCGGAAGACTGGCAACAGTTAATGAGTCAATACATGGTCAGACGGACTCGGAGTTTTATTAAAAATACCTATGCCCAGCAGGATGGAGATCGGTACTACTTAGAATTTGCCAATGGCACTCGGTTTTATTTTCCCAATCGCCACCCCCGCACTGTTACATTTGAGATTGCCGACCCCCAAACCGACCCCTACGCCCGTCTTTATTCGACTCAGGTGGTAGATATCATCAACCGACTCAATCTCCCCCGTTACGGGCTGGGAAACTATATCGCACCGCGCCCTGCGGAGAAAGCGACCGATGAAGAATCTCGCCAATTAGCCAACCTCTCCCAAGCCGGACAGCGGTTGATGGGTTTTTGTCGGACTAACTTGTTCAAACGCCTAGAAAGTAGCGGGATTGCCTTCATCCAATCGATCGAACGTCACATCTTACGCAATTATGTGTTTCTCTGGGCGATCGAGCGAGGATTGCCCTTACCCATCGGCACTCAAGATGCCGAGCTGTTGGATGGAGTCGGCAGCGATGAGGACGATAATTCGCTGCTTAATGCCGATTGGGAAACTACAGAGGAAGAAGAGAACGCCGCAGACGAGCCATTAACGCGACATCGAGACTTTCAATTCCGCGCCGAAGCAGTTTATCGATCGTATCAAACCCAATATCAGCGACGGTTTAAATGGATTGGTTCGAGGTTATTCGCCCCAGATTTAGCCCAAAACCTGCGGGATGATGCCGATGCCCTCATCGAAGTTCTCGATTTAGCTGACACTTGGGAAGCTCGCAGCGATCGCAAACTCAATGCCCTGCTCGATTTGGTCGCTCGTCGCCATGCCGATGCCAAAATTCTGATTTTTACCCAATTTGCCGATACCGCCCGTTACCTGTTTGACTCCCTCACCACCGCCGGAGTGACACAAATGGCGGTAGTGACGGGTCAAACTCCCGATCCTACGGCTGTTGCCCATCGATTTAGTCCGCGCAGTCATAATTCTCGCAATCATATATCCACCACTGAGGAGCTGAGAATCTTGATTGCTACCGATGTCCTGAGCGAAGGTCAAAACCTCCAAGATTGTGCGATTATCCTCAATTACGATCTCCCGTGGGCGATTATTCGCTTGATCCAAAGAGCCGGACGGGTGGATCGGATCGGACAACAGGCTAGCGATATCCTCTGTTACTCCTTCCTGCCCGCCGATGGCGTGGAACGGCTGATTAACCTGCGCGGACGACTGCGCGCTCGACTCGACCAAAACCATGAGGTAGTGGGCAGTGATGAGGCATTTTTTGAAGATGAGGCGCAACGGGTAGTTCTGAGCAATCTCTACAACGAACGATCGGGTATTCTCGACGAAGCCGAAGAAGGGGAAGTAGATTTAACTTCCGAGGCTCTGCAAATTTGGCAAAGTGCGATCGAAGCGCGTCCCGAACTCAAGGGGATAATTGAAAAATTACCGAATGTTGTCTATTCTACCCGATGGCATCGAACCGATGGCATCGATCCCGAAGGAGTTTTACTGTACATGAAAACGGCTGAAGGTAATGACTCCCTCGCCTGGATCGATCGCCAGGGCAATAGCGTTACCCAGTCGCAAATGCGAATTCTGCGGATGGCTAGATGTAGCTACGATACCGAACCTTTACCCCGTCACCCCCAACATCACGAGCTAGTCGAGCGCGGGTCAAAATTACTCGCCGAACAATCGAAAACTGTAGCTGGAACTTTAGGTAATAAACGCAGTGCCGCATCTCAAACCTACGATCGCTTGTCAGCTTATATCGATCGGCTGCGGCGCGAATTACCCCTATTAGCACGCGGCACCGAATGGGAAAGTTTGGAGCGGGCGGTTGAGGAGATTAACCAATACTACCTGCGCCCGAACGCGATCGCCCGTCTCAACCGCGAATTTAGAGCGGGAATTAAAGATGAAGACTTAGCCAAATTAGTCGTCTTCTTGCGCGAACACGACGCACTCTGTATCGTCGATCGCGAATCCGATTGGCACTGCGCCCAAATTATTTGCTCTTTAGGGTTATTTTCAGATTCAAACCGTCCACTATAGAAGTAATTCATCGAGCTATCTACCCAGCTTCCACACCTCCTATGCCTCTCAATCGCTCCCGTTCCAAAAAATATCTGCAAGCCTGTGATTTTGAGTCCCTATTTATCGAAGAATTAGGGTGGGATCGCAGTACTGGTGCGACGATTCCTTTACCGATCGCCGATCGAGAGTTCGTGGTGGCAGCAATCGCCCAAAAGCGGGGATTTACGGTTTTTCATTGTGTCTTGGATCGACTCCCCGATCGAGCGACGAGTTTAAAGCTAGAGCGTCAATTAACTGCATACAGTCGCTCTCACTTACTGGTCTTTAGTACCGAGGATAAATCCGCTCAGGTGTGGTTGTGGGTGCGCCAAGAACAGGGTAAACCCCTAGCTCCCCGCCTCGAACGCTATCAGCAGGGTAAATCGGGCGAGAGTTTATTACAGAAGTTAGAAACTCTAGTTATTGACTTTGAAGAGGAAGAAAAACTCACGCTACCGGAAGTAAATCGGCGGATTTAAAAAGCCTTTGACGTTGAAAAAGTTACTAAGAAATTCTTCCAACGATTCGAGAAAGAACATCAAGCCTTTCTCAAGTTTATCGATGGGATCGAAGCTGAATTCGATCGCACTTGGTATGCTTCGTTGATGCTCAACCGCTTGATGTTTGTCTACTTCATCCAAAAGAAAGGGTTTCTCGACGGCAATATCGACTATCTTCGCGATCGATTGACTAAGTGCCAAGCCCAAGGCGGTACGGATGAATTCTATTCTTTCTATCGCGTCTTTCTATTACGTCTATTTCACGAAGGTTTGGGGCAATCCTCCCGCCATTTAGAATTAGAGCGGCTGGTCGGCACGGTTCCCTATCTCAACGGGGGTTTATTTGAAGTCCATCAATTAGAAGAAAAATATCCCAGCATTCAAATTCCTGATGATGCCTTTACTAAAATCTTTGACTTCTTTGATGAATATCAGTGGCATTTAGACGATCGCCCCTTGCGTCAAGATGATGAAATCAATCCCGATGTGTTGGGTTATATCTTTGAAAAGTATATCAACCAAAAACAAATGGGGGCTTACTATACCAAAGAAGATATCACCGAATATATCAGTAAAAATACGATTATTCCCTTCCTGTTTGATGCAGCGGCGAAAAAGTGTGCTGTCGCTTTTAAACCCGATGGTGCGCTGTGGGCATTGCTGCGCGAAACACCCGATCGTTATATCTATGAAGCTGTCCGTAAAGGGGTAGACGAACCCCTGCCCCCAGAAATTGCAGCGGGAATCGACTCGGTAGCCCAACGGGACGGCTGGAATCGATCGGCAGCGGATAAATACGCCCTTCCCACCGAGACGTGGCGCGAACACGTCGCCCGACGCGGGCGGTGTTTGGATCTCCGCGCCAAACTCGCCAATGGGGAAGTTACCAGCATTAACGATTTGATTACCTACAATCTCGATATTCGTCAGTTCGCCCAGGATGCGATCGTCAATTGTGAAGGTGCGGATTTATTGCTAGCTTTCTATCAAGCTATTTCTCAAGTTTCGGTATTAGATCCTACCTGCGGTTCGGGTGCTTTCCTGTTCGCTGCTTTAAATATTCTCGAACCCTTCTATCATGCCTGTTTGGATCGGATGCAGGGCTTTGTCGATGATGCCGACGTTTTGGAGCAACTCAAAGGTGAGGAGAAAAAGAGATATCAAAATTTTCGCGACATTTTAACGGCAATGGCAACCCACCCCAATCGCCGTTATTTCATCCTCAAATCCATCATTCTCAACAATCTCTATGGTGTAGATATCATGGAGGAAGCCACAGAAATCTGTAAGCTGCGGCTGTTTCTCAAATTAGTCTCTCAAGTTGATGTTCGATCCGATCTACCGAATCTCGGACTAGAACCCCTGCCAGATATCGATTTCAATATTCGATCGGGCAATACCTTAGTCGGTTATGTCAGCTTGGATGAGATTTCTAAGGCGATCTTTAGCGATGAGGGTAAGGGGAAAGGGAGAAGTAAAAGCTCCAAAAATCAGGGGAATTTATTTCAATTTCAACAATCGGGCGATGTGATTCATAAAGCTGGAATTGTCGATACTGCTTTCCAACTTTTTCGGAAGATGCAAACCAGTTCGGGGCTAAATTCTAAGGAATTCAAACAAGCGAAGCAAGATTTACGAGTTAAGTTAGCCGAACTGAATGATGAGTTAAATTATTATCTGGCGCGGCAGTATGGTGTAGATGTTGAGGATGCGAAAGCATTTGCTCAGTGGCAAAGTAGCCATCAGCCTTTTCATTGGTTTGTTGAGTTTTATCAGATTATTTCTGATGGTGGATTTGATGCCATTATAGGTAATCCGCCATATATAGAGAATAAAGAAATTAAACAATATAAGTTTAAAAACTATAGCTGTGAATCAGCAGGTAATTTGTATGCACTCGTTATGGAACGGTGCTTTTCTCTAGGACAACAAAATACTTACCAGGGATATATTGTACCAGTTTCATCAATATCTACAGATCGATATCAGCCTCTTCAAAAACTGATTCTTACACGAGAATCACATATTAGCTCATTTGACGATCGCCCATCCAGACTATTTGAAGGGCTAGAGCATATTAGATTAACAATTCATTTGCTGGGTAAATTATCCTCTATTCCTAAAACCTTTTCTACTCGATATCATAAATGGTCTGCCTCAGAAAGAAGTATTTTATTTGATTCTCTCAGGTATACAAGAAGCACAGTTAATTTCCTCGAAGGAACAGTACCTAAATTTTATTCAGAGCTTGAGTTCAGTATATGTTCTAAGCTAGCTCAAAAAAATAGGCTAGAATCTTTCTATAGCAAAACAAGCTCAGAAAAGATTTTCTGGCTCTTCATTACTTAGTATGCTCGATCGATAGCAAATTGAGCAAACAAAGTAAGCAAATAAATACGATCGGTGAAG
>NZ_PVWO01000449.1 GCF_003003845.1 Chamaesiphon polymorphus CCALA 037
GTAGAATACGACCTAGTAATTATCGGTGCGACAGAAGCAGCGCGTACAGCCGCGATCGAAGCGATCGGGTTGCGGGCGCGGGTGGCTTTGGTGTTGCCAGACGGACAGTTGCACCCTCAGCGCGATTTTTATCCCTATGCGTTGGCGCAGATTGCCACACAGCATCGAAGAGATCGCGGACGGCTGCAATCGCTGACTAGCTACCCCTGGAAATACGCTCATTTGGCGATCGATCGACTCGAAGAACGCTCTAGCCCCGCGCTACTAGCGGCGATGGGTGTCGATACGATCGTCGGGATGGGCGAATTTAGTCGTCGTCCGCAATTAGCATATAATGTTGGCGAAAGATCGCTACGGGCGAAGGCGTATGCGATCGCGACGGGATCTGTGGCTCATTACTCGCTAATTCCAGGGATTCAAGCCGCAGGCTATCTGACGATCGATCGGTTACCGAGTTTGGTCGATCGCGATATTCCACTCAAATGGGCGATTATCGGCTCGGAATCGATCGGAATCGAATTGGCTCAGACGCTGGCAAAATTGGGTGCTCAGGTGACACTAATTGTCGAAACAGAGCAAATTTTACCGCATGAAGATTCCGAGCTAGCTAATTTAATTCAGGCACAATTAGAAGCCGATGGTGTCAAAATTTATCTAGAAACACTCGTCACCAATGTCGGTCGAGAAGATGGCATCAAAATAATCACTATTGGCGATGATTCGCTCTTCGTCAATGAGATTTTTCTCGCGCTACCAGCACGACCCTTTTTAGAGCCAGTCAATGCAACGCCGATCGGGATCGAGTATACCGATAAAGGGATCTCGATCGACAATAAATTACGCACATCTCATCCTCAGATTTATGCCTTCGGTAGCGTCTGTGGCAATGTGTTAGGGGGCTATCACTCGCAAGCTTTGGAGCGGTACGAAGCACAAGTAGCCGTGCGAAATGCCCTATCTCGGCGCAAAACAAAAGTTAATTTTAAGAGCTACAATAACTTACCCTGGGCGGTCTACACCGATCCACCAATGGCACGAGTAGGGATGACGATCGGCACGGCACTAAATAGCAATCGGCGCGATCTGACTATTATCAAACAGTATTTTAAAAACAGCAATCGAGCAATTTTAGAAAATATTACTAGTGGTTATTGCCAAATTATTGTTACGCAAAAAGGACTAATCTTGGGTGTAGAAATTGTCGGTCAAAATGCACCAGAATTAATTCAAATCTTAACTCTTGCCATCCACCAAAAACTGAGAATTGCCGATCTGGTAACCTTACCTTATTTGTCGCCAAGTTATACCGAATTTATCTATCAAACCGCTCAAGAGTGGCATACTCAACAGCGAGAGCGAGACTCCAGACTTAGTTGGATCGATCGATTGTTGTGGTGGAAATAGTTCTACTTTCATGAATAATACAGGCTAAAGCCTATTCACTATCCCCTAGCTTGTCGTCCTCCAAGTAGTCTAGTTCGCGCCAAGAACGATCGAGTCGATCGGGAGACTGGGGTAAAGAGGCTCTCTCTGCAGCAGAAAGTCGATCGTGAGAATTAGATTCTCCCCGATCCCGCCAGGTTTGCCACGCGGCTTTGATACCCACCCAGACACTGCGGGTATTTGTTTGCACGTTCCCTGCTTGTTTTTTGACCTGTGTGATGCTCAAATCGACTTGTTGAGCTACTGCTGTGGCACTTTGTACCCCTTGGGACATTTCATCGCTCAGATCGCTCAATTCTAAGCTTGCGAGTCTGATTGCTTCGAGCGTCGGCGGTAATTCACGATCGAGCCTGTCGAATAGCTTTTCGGCACTTCTAGCCGCACGAGACAAATCTTGAATTGCTGGAAATGCGGCAACTACCAATGCTGTCAAACTAACAGCAACAAGTAGAATCGAGCATCCCAGAAACAGCAGCGGATCGATGAAGGTCAAAATTAGTTGATAGTTGATAGTTGATAGTTGATAACTGACAGTCACAAGTCTCTCTAGCGATCCGAGCGGAGTTTCTGCTGAAATAGACAAATTGGTGTATGGTTAGCCGATCCCTAATGCTAATCATCACCTTCATTTGAGGTTAAATCACGAGCAGGAGGGTTAGCTTCACGGAGCGATTGACTGGCAACAATGCCAGCAGAGATTGCTGTTGCCAATCGATCGAGTGTCTGATGCCAGCGATCGGCAGCAGCCGTAGATAGCTTATCGGCTTGGAGTTGTACGCTACTAGAAATATCTTCAGCCATTTGGGGGACTGCCGTTACTGTCTTAGTGAGAATTTTCCGCGTATCTCGTCCTTGACGGGGAGCTACCAATAGTCCGGTGACAGCACCAATTGCCGCGCCTAAAACAACTCCACCGATAAATGAACCGCGATTTTTATCTGCCATAGATCGATACCACTCAACCGAATATGTATAGTTTAGATCGATCTGTATCTATTCCTTTGTCCTCGCCACAACAGCAAAAAAATTGTGCTAGTAACTAGGAATATATAAATTGGATAGATGACAATTTGCCAAGTCCAATAATTCTCTTTCACAGAGGCTGCGCCAACGATCGCTAGAAGATTTAGCGCGTTAGCAACCGAACATAAGAGCCACGCCAATAGATTTTCGCCATCTGAATGACGCAAAGATTTACGAATAGTCGGTAAAGCACCCAAAAAATCGATACCAATATTTATCCCGAGGGCGATTGATGGCGATCGATACAGTCCCATAATATCAAACCGATCCCCACTCCAACCAAACAAATCCGATCTAATTGCGTCCGATCGCCTTGACTAAACTTTATTACCAATCAACTAGTACCGAGCGGCGTAAATCCTAGTACTATTTCGGGAAGAGTTGGGAGTTGGGAGTTGGGAGTTGCGGCTCGCGCTCGTCGGCTTTGCCGACGGTTCAGCGAGACAAGACAGGGAGTTGGGAGAGTATAGGCAATGGTTGCTTTACTTATGCCGTCGAGTACTAGTTAGCACAGGGCCGATAACATAAGCAATCGGCACCCAGATCGTTAATTCCGAACCAGTAGCTCGATCGGCGATCGAGTCCACCATGTCGATCGATTCGGACGAGTATACGCCTGCCAGATTGCCCATCAATAGGGCATAAATCCGCCCAACGATAAAACACAAGCGATCGCTCCGATACAGCTATAGAAAGTCAGTTTACTCGCACCAGTTTAATCGACGATCGAGGATAAAAATAGTTTTTATGGCTGTTCGTCTGGATTGGAAATGGGTTTGTCAGGAGACTCGACGATCGCGCGCAGCCGCAGCCACACTGTCATAATTAGTAGCAAAGCAATCCCGATCGCCGTTACCACGATTGCCATCTGTCGGATTCCCTGCATCCGCATTGCAATGATGCCCCCAGCCAGAGTTACCCCCCACAAAATTACTGCCGAATGTCGTTGCGAAAATCCTTGAGCTAACAACCGATGGTGCAGGTGATCCTTTCCTGGCGTACTCATCGGATTAGTTCCCGACAGCAATCGCTTGATTATTACCTGGCTGGTATCGACAACTGGGACAATAAAAAACACGATCGTCCCCACTAACGAAGTCAGCGTAGTCATCTTGACATTGCCCAGAATGCTAGTAGCGGCTAAAACATACCCGAGGAAGTAGGCTCCAGCATCACCCATAAAAATCCGCGACGGATGATAATTGTGCCGCAAGAAGCCTAAAGCCGCACCGCCTGCACCCGCACAAATTAGGGTAGCAGCCGCTCTGGCTTCAAATTGAGCCGATGCTGCCAATAGGCTCATTGCGGTAATAAAACTCACACCACCCGCTAAACCATCGATCCCATCCATTAAGTTAACTGCATTGGTAATGCCAACAATCCATAGAACTGTGAAAGCAACAGATATAATCCCATCGATCGGTGCTCCAAAATAGACAAGATGGATTTGGATGCCACAAACTACTAATAATAATGCTGTCAACACCTGGACGAGCAGGCGAAATAGTGCGGGTAATCCTCCAAATTGATCGTCGATAAATCCGACTAGAACTAACACCGAGCCGCCGAGTAAGATGGCTAAAACCGCAACTTGGACTTTGGCAAGGACGATCGGTGCAAGACAGCCTGCTAAGATAATTGCTGCCATTACTCCCGTATAAATTGCCAATCCTCCAGCATTAGGGCGCGGCTCCTGATGTAGTCTGCGGGCATTGGGTTCGTCTGCCCAACCGACTTTGAGCGCGAAAGTACGCACCTTCGGAATAAATAAATAGGTGACGATCCAGGCAAACATAAAAGTCAGCACTACGGAGAGCCACCCGCGTCCGTGCGGATCGGCAATGCCAATCGAATTCATGAAACTCTCAAATGTCATGCAGATTTCTATTTAAAAAGGATGAGGGGGAGCGGAGCAATTAAACTCTGACTAATTAGATCGATCGTGACTGTGATGGTGATGTAACTTAGTCACTTGCGTTCGATCGTCGCTATTGTCTACCTCTGTTGGGGCACAAGTCAAACATACTCCAAAAAATTCGAGAGTGTGGTAATAAATTTTGAATTGATGGAGCGATTCTAGTCTGTGCTCTAATTGTTCGACCGGACATTCATCGATCGCGATCGATTGTCCGCACTGCAAGCAAGTCAAATGATGCCGATCTGCTTGCACACAACTATACAATGATTCGCCAGTCGGTAATGTCCGACATTGAATTACCCCTTCCAATTTTAGACTCTCAAGGGCACGGTAGATAGTAGCTAGCCCAACTGCCCGATCTCGAGTTCGCAGTTCTACATAAATATCTTGGGCGGAAATTGCCCGATCGCATTGCTTGAGGAGTTGTAGAATTCGTTCTTGGCTGCGGGTTCGATCGGATTTCATGGTGGGGAG
>NZ_PVWO01000450.1 GCF_003003845.1 Chamaesiphon polymorphus CCALA 037
GATGGGTGGATGGGTAAGGGGTAATGAGTAATGAGTAATGGGTAATGGGTAAATCTTATTGTGGAACGCAGTCCCAACTCCCAACTCCCAACTCCCAACTCCCAACTCCCAATTCCCCGCTAAATCAGTCATTTATACGGTGATTAATTTTACAATTTGAGGTATCGTCTACTGGGTCAGAGAGTAATTTCACCATGCCCCAAATCATCAAAGCTCAACCACCGCTACCATTTCTATCGCCGAAGTTGAATCTATTGGTGTTGCGGTTAGTCACTTGGGTGTTGCCGTATTGGTTAAAACACAAACTGCACATTGTTGATATCGATGTTACGGATATCGATCGATTGGTGGAAGTATATAAACAGTCGCAAATGGGCAGATTGCGCTTGATAATGGCATTTCGCCATCCTAGCAGCGATGACTCATTTTGCTTGGGGTATCTGTTGACAAGAATTTTACCTGCGGCGGCGAGACGACATCGAATCGCCCTCACATCGCCAGTATTCGCTCACTTTGTTTACGATCGTGGCATCCCACGGTGGGCGGGGAAGATTGTCGGTTGGTTGTATCCGCGATTGGGTGGCATTCCGATCCATCGCGGTCAAGCCGATCGCTTGGGTCTCAAGACAGCTAGAGACTTACTCGTCAATGGTAAAATGCCGCTAGCGATCGCGCCAGAAGGTGGCACGAATGGACATAGCGAACTTGTCAGTCCGCTAGAGCCAGGAGCCGCTCAAATTGGATTTTGGGCATTAGAGGATTTAGTAACGGCGGGGAGAGAGGAAGATGTCTTGGTCGTCCCGATCGGGATTCAATACTACTATCTAAATGAGCCATGGGAGAAGCTCGAAGAAACGATCCATCAGTTAGAGAGGGAATGTGGTTTGACAGTCTCTCGTCGCGATACGATCGTGGCAATTCGTCAAAGTGATGGACGACCTTTACGCAAGTTGCTCTATGACAGGTTTTATCGACTCAGCCAACATTTGCTCTATCAAATGGAAAATTTTTACGCTCAGTTCTACCAATACCACATTCCCGAACGCCCTCCCTTAGAACAGGCAATTTCGCGAACGGAGATCTCGCAAAGATTGCAAAATCTGTTGGATTTTGCCCTGCAAGTATCCGAGAGTTATTTCAATCTAGAACCGCAAGGAACTAAGATCGATCGCTGTCGGCGGATCGAGCAAGCAGGTTGGGATTGGATTTATCGAGAAGAGTTGAATCTGCCCAACAATTTATCCCCTGTCAGCCTGAAATTAGCCGATCGGATTGCTACCGAATCCGATTTACGCATGTGGAATATGCGAATTGTGGAAAATTTCCTAGCAATAACTGGTTCGTATGTCAAAGACAGACCGACGCTCGAGCGATTTGCGGAGATGACACTATTGCTGTGGGATTTGGTCGCACAGATTAAAGGTGAAAAGCCCCGCAACCGACCAGTTATCGGCGAGCGACGCGTGCAGATAACCATCTGCAATCCCATCCCACTCTCAGATTATTGGGATCGCTATAAAAGCGGTCGCCGTCAAGCAAAACAAGCCACTACCGACCTGACCCAAGAGATCCAGACGTCGATGGAAGGTACGGTCGATCGAGGATAGAGGGGTGGATGGGTAATGGGTAATGGGTAATGGGTAATGGGTAATGGGTAATGGGTAATGGGTAATGGGTACTGAAGTGTTCTCTACTCACAGTCCCCCAGTCCCCCCGTCTCCCAACTCCCAACTCCCAACTCCCAACTCCCAACTCCCAACTCCTATCTCAATAATCGATCCCCATTAGCTCCAAATAAATATTACAATTTAATTAACAATAATTAATCACTTTCTCATATTCCTGGCGTTATCCATGACCGTAATTCCGCCATCTTCTGTGCCGCCCATGGCACCCATACTCTCGCGACTGACCATCAAACTCAATCGTCTCGATCGCTCTCCCGGTCTAGTAGTGATGCTGCTATCCGTTCTGATTGGCGGCACAGCAGGATTGGGGGTAATTCTATTTCACTACCTGATCGACTCATTCGATAGTTCTTCTCATGCACTGGTTGTCGATAATCTCAAAGGATTACTCCACATTCAGGGAAATTGGCTATTTGCCCTGGTACCGATCCTGGGCGGTATTATCGTGGGGATCATGCGGTGGTACTGGCAAGATTTTGGCCCCAACATGAACTCAATGATTGCGGCTACCCAGGAAGGTCGCCAGGTGACGCCATGGCGGGGACTGGTGAAGATGGTGGCGGCTTCGGTCTCATTGGGTACTGGAGCTTCCTTGGGGCCAGAAGGGCCGAGCGTCGAAATTGGCGCAAATCTGGGGATGTTTTTGGGGCAGGCTTTACATGCTTCGCAAGAGCGGCAACGGTTATTGCTCGGTGCGGGTGCGGCAGCGGGGATTGCCGCCGGATTTAATGCCCCGATCGCGGGAGTGTTTTTTGCGCTGGAACTGGTGTTAGGTACGACATTTGCAACTTCAGCGGTGAGTGTAGTCGTATTAGCAGCGGTAGTTGCGTCTCTAGTCGCGCAGATTGGTTTGGGTGCTCGACCTGCGTTTGCATTACCCGTGTATGAGGTCAAAAGTTTATTCGAGCTACCGCTGTATCTCTTATTAGGTGGGTTGGCGAGTTTGGTGGCTTTTGCTTATACTCAAACTGTCGATTTTGCCAGGGAAGCTTTTCAAGGCAATGTCAGTTCTTTGGCCTGGTTGGGTAAAATCCCCCGCTGTTTGACACCCGTAATTGGTGGTGCGATCGTCGGAATTGTGGCTCTCAAGTTTCCTCAAGTTACTGGAATTGGTTACGAAACGATCGAGGCGATGTTGCAAGATGTCCAGTTTTCGATGGTCTTGCTCGTTTCGATTTTGGCAATCAAAATGTTGATGACTGCGGTCAGTTTGGGTAGTGGTTTAGTCGGTGGTTTGTTTGCACCGTCGATGTTTTTGGGAGCAACTTTAGGGGCAATTTATGGTAAATCCTTAGTGTTGCTGTTTCCGAGTTTGGTGGGACTAATTGCTGCTCCACCAGCGTATGCAATGGTCGGCATGGCTGCCGTCTTAGCTAGCAGTGCCAGAGCACCTTTAACGTCGATTTTGCTGATGTTCGAGCTGACTCGCGATTACCGGATCGTACTGCCTGTAATGGCTTGTGTGGGTTTGAGTATTTGGGCGATCGAACGGATGAATCCTAAATCAAAAATGCCAGATAAATTAGATAAATTAGCCCTGAGCGTGCAACCCGATCGCGATTTGGATATCCTCCAAAACTTACACGTCCGCGACGCGATGGACACTCATTATTTACGTTTATCCGATCGCTTGGATATTCTAGCCGCAGGGTTAAAATTAACTCAAAATAATTGTCATAGTGCTTTAGTTGTAGACGATCGCGATAAGTTACTCGGAATTATTACGCTCAATGATTTGAGTCGAGCAATTTCGCAAGCCGAAGCCTCCTTACAATCGAGCCGATTGTCGATCGATAATGTCGGCAGTATTTGCACTAAACATCTACTTTTTGCCGATATCGACGAACCAATTACCGCAGCAATCGATCGGATGAATGCCCGAGGATTGCATCAATTACCCGTTACCGATCGCACTCATCCCGATACGATCGTCGGCATTCTCCAACAGGAACGGATCGCTCTAGCCTGTAGTGTCGCTGCTACCCGTCAAGCTTTGAGTAAATATCAGCTATTACTACCCAAAGTAGCCGCAACGGTGGAGCAAGCGGTTTAAATTAATTTCTAGCATTATTGACTTGAATTATAAATTGCGATCTCAAAAACTAGGGTAAGGGTAATTTATGAATTACCCTTACCCTAATTTTTAAGATCGTATAGCAGCAAAGAGGTAATTATCAATTATCAATTATCAATTATCAATTATCAATTAATCTAAAGCGATTCAAAAATAGCTGTAAAACCCTCGATCGTCCCGCATTCTTCGGTTAAGTCTTCAGCATCACTGACGTCTTCGATTTGGTATTGCATAATCCGGCGTTCGTCGCCGTGCATTTTTTTAGATGAAAGCAACGTAGCTGGATACTTGGCGATGAGATCTTTGAAGGCTGTGCCATGAATCGCCCAGTCTTCAGCCGAACAGTTAATAGTTACACACCACATAATTAGGGAAAAGGGTTAAGGGGAAAGGGTTAAGGGGAAAGGGTTAAGGATTAAGGAACAAAGGCATGGCATCTATCCTTTACCCTTTACCCATGACCCTTTTCCCCAACATCACCCTTCATGTCAGTATTAAACTACAGCAATCTAGCCTGTATTTCGCATTCCAGCAGCAATACCGTTAATTGTCAGCAATGCACCATCGAGGAGTTCGCGCTTGCTGTAGCGAGAATAAATCATTCCTGCACCACCATGTTGGCGCAGCCGTTTGAGCAGTGAGACTTGCAAAAATCCTAATGGGACGATGCTACCATTGCGTAACTGAATGGAGCGTTGCAGTTCGGGATTGTCATCGAGAAAGCGTTCGTGTCCAGAAATCCGCAGTACCAGATCGCTAACCAGTCGATATTCATGAGCGATCCGCTCGAATAGGATTTCAAATTGCTCGCGATCTTCTGGTTGCGAGAGTTCTTCCATATAATGACGCGCGATTTGCAGATCGACTTTGGATATAGTCATCTCCACCTTGGAAATCGCCATCCGGAAAAATGGCCATTTGCGATAGAAGCCTTGGAGCAGCTCGAAGTTTTCTTGGGGACATTCAGCGACAAATTCTTCAAGTGCGGTACCAACACCATACCAAGAAGGCAGTAGAAAGCGACTTTGCGTCCAGCTAAACACCCACGGAATTGCCCGCAGACTGGCCAGATCCCGTTTGCCGCCGCGACG
>NZ_PVWO01000451.1 GCF_003003845.1 Chamaesiphon polymorphus CCALA 037
CAACCGAAGTCTAGCTGACTTGCGTACACCACTAGTCCTTAACCCCTCATCTATATGGCGACGATCGTGCAAGATTTTAACTGGAACAAGCTGCAAAATGGCTCTGATATTCGCGGAATTGCCCTCGAAGGCATTCCAGACGAACGTGTCAATCTTACCCCCGCAGTCGCCAAAATTCTCGGACAAGCGTTTGTAACGTGGCTCTCTGGGAAGGTAAATAAACCCAGTACGCAACTAATCGTAGCAGTAGGACGCGACAGCCGCTTATCGGGGCCAGCAATTATGCAAGCCACGCTCGATGGGATTACTTCCATTGGGAGTCAGGCTCTTGATTTTGAGATGGCTTCGACGCCAGCGATGTTTATGAGTACGATTACCGCTGGATTTGAGTGTGACGGCGCGATTATGCTCACCGCCAGTCATTTGCCATTCAATCGGAATGGTTTGAAGTTTTTTACCGCGCAAGGTGGTTTAGAAAAAAAAGATATTAGCGATATTTTGCAGTTAGCGGCTAGCAATAATTTTGAAATTGCCACAGAAAAAGGGACAATTTCTCAACGCGATTTTATGTCTGTATATGCTAACCAATTTGTCGAGCAAATTCGGCAAGCCGTCAATCATCCCACTAATTTTGAACATCCATTATCGGGACTAAAAATCATCGTCGATGCGGGTAATGGTGCGGGCGGGTTTTATGCCGATCGAGTATTGCAGCCATTGGGTGCGGATACGACTGGGAGCCAGTTTCTAGAGCCAGATGGCAACTTTCCCAATCACGTCCCCAACCCCGAAGATCCGACAGCAATGGCGGCAATTTGTCAAGCCGTAATCGAGCATCAAGCTGATTTTGGAATTATTTTCGATACGGATGTCGATCGATCGGCGGCGGTAGATAGTACAGGCAAAGAACTCAATCGCAATCGTCTAATCGGACTGATTAGCGCGATCGTTTTACAAGAACATCCAGGTTCGACGATCGTTACTGATTCGATTACATCGGATGGTTTGACGCAATTTATTCAGCAAGATTTAGGTGGCGTTCACCATCGCTTTAAGCGCGGTTATAAAAACGTGATTAATGAGTCGATGCGACTGAATAAAGACGGTATAGAATCGTGGGTGGCGATCGAAACTTCAGGACATGCCGCCATGAAGGAAAATCACTTTCTCGATGATGGTGCTTATTTAGTCAGTAAATTATTAGTCGAACTTGCTAAATCTAAATTAGCTGGCAAATCGTTAACCGATCTAATTGCCAATCTCCAAGAACCAGTCGAGAGTCAGGAGTTACGGATTAAAATTACTACTACTGAATTTCAAGCTTATGGAAATGAAGTAATCGATCGAATGCAAACATTTGCAGCCAGTCAATCTGACTGGAAAATCGTTCCTAACAATTATGAGGGGGTGCGGGTTGCTTGTACGTCTGAAAGTGAAGATGGTTGGTTCTTGTTACGATTATCTCTCCACGATCCGGTGATTCCCGTAAATATTGAGTCGAATGTAGCAGGTGGTGTCGATTTGATCGAGCAGCGACTCTTAGCGTTTTTAGAAACTCAGGAATCACTGGATTTAGCTGCCTTTGGGGATTAATGTTGGGGTGTTTGCTGGGTTTGCTCTTTACCTTCGATCGTAGATGGCGAACCCACCCCGCCCTATGGGCACCCCTCCGAGGAGGGGATTTGTTTGTGGAGATTGTTGATCGATCGAAATCTAATAATTTTTGGTTGAGATTCGATCGATTAATCTTTAATAGTATCTATACATCTTACATGTTATGTAATATTCAGATACTTAATAGTACAACAAATCATCTAAAAATGGCTTTAAGCTCTTCATAGTTTGTTTTGTAATTAACAATAATTTCATCATCTATGTAATTACCATCTAATGTCAAGAATGAAAAGCTAGGAGGATTTGTTTTACTAATCCATTGAGTTTGGCAAATCCAGTTCTTAAAACCAAAGTCTTCTGTAGACAAATATAAAAATAGACAAATTACTTGAGAATTAAAGGTTTTTAGTTGTTGTGTAATTATTTTAACGATCTCCGTAATGTCTTGCTGTGTATGTTCTTTACATAAAAGCACGTTGGCAGAATACCTCTTAACATTACAGTGACTAAAATCTTTCAAAGATAAAATTGTGTAGTTGTATCTTTCTGGGTAAGGCTTTAAAGTAGCTTTCATAATTCGGTACAATCTCCGAAGAAAAGGAAGTAGATGCTCGTTAAGCATAACAAAATTTTCTGACCATAATTCAAAATCAATCAACAATTCTTGAAAACTATCGCCACATACTTAAAAATAATGGTAGGGGTAATTCATCAATTACCCCTACCATTAAGCGAGATTTATACTATTCTATGTGCCTTCGATCGCGTTGTTATCGCGCCATTCATAGGCTGCGGCGGTGCGTTCGCGATCGAGTTTGAAGATCGAGACACCGAGCGGGGGAATACACAAATCTAGCGAGAATTTACGATTGTGAATCGACCATTCGTCTGCCCATTTACCGCCGAGGTTACCCATATTGCTGCCGCCATATTTGCGAGCATCGCTATTAAATAGCTCGTGATAAAAACCGTGTTCGGGTACGCCAATGCGATAGTGCGCGTGCGGTTGCGGTGTGAAATTACAGACGACAATTACACAATCATTGCTATGTTTATCGCGGCGGATAAAGGACACCACGCTATGACGACTATCGGTACAATCGATCCATTCAAACCCAGCTTCTTCAAAGTCTTGACTATAGAGTGCGGGTTCGTGGCGATAGACGTAGTTGAGATCCGTTATGAACTGACTCATCTGTTGGTGGGGGGCATATTGTAAGAGATGCCATTCCAGATCCGCCCAAACATTCCACTCATTCCATTGGGCAAATTCCATCCCCATAAATAGGGTTTTCTTGCCGGGATGGGTGAACATGTAAGCATAGAGACAGCGCATATTGGCGAGTTTCTGCCACTCGTCACCTGGCATTTTGCCGATCATGTTGCTCTTGCCGTGGACTACCTCATCGTGAGAGAGGGCGAGCATGAAGTTCTCGCTGTGGTTGTACCACATGCTAAAGGTGACATTATTTTGGTGGAACTGGCGGAACCAGGGATCCATCTCAAAATAATCGAGCATGTCGTGCATCCAACCCATGTTCCATTTGAGGTTGAAACCTAAGCCGCCGAGATAGGTAGGTGCAGACACCATCGGCCAAGCTGTGGATTCTTCGGCGATCGAGAGTGCGCCTGGGAAGTAGCTAAAGATGAGATGATTGGTTTGGCGCAAGAAGTCGGCAGCTTCGATATTTTCCCGTCCGCCATACTGGTTGGCTACCCATTCACCTGGTTCGCGACAGTAGTCGAGATACAGCATCGAGCTGACGGCATCGACGCGAATGCCGTCGATGTGGTATTTGTCGAACCAAAATAGAGCATTAGCGTAGAGGAAATTTCTGACCTCGTTGCGCCCGTAGTTAAAGATTAACGTTCCCCACTCTTTATGTTCGCCTTTGCGGGGGTCTGCGTGTTCGTAGAGGTGCGTACCGTCGAAGAAGGGCAACCCGTGTCCGTCTTTGGGGAAATGTCCGGGCACCCAATCGACTAATACACCGATACCTGCCTGGTGACAGCGATCGACAAAATACATAAAATCTTCTGGGGAACCATGTCGCGATGTCGGCGCATAGTAACCCGTTACCTGATAACCCCAGGAGCCATCGAAAGGATGCTCGGAGACGGGTAACAGTTCGATATGGGTAAAGCCTAAATTTTGGACGTAAGGAATTAATTTATCAGCTAATTCGCGGTAAGTGAGAAACCGCGCCCCTGGATTGTAGTCAGAAACAATTACTGCTGGCGAGGTGTTACCGTCGGGTAATTGAGCTGGTTCGTTGGCTGCGGCATGTAGCCAGGAACCGAGATGACACTCATAAACCGAGATCGGTTGGCGCAAAAGATCGCTATGGCGACGCTTTTCCATCCAGTCTTCATCTTGCCACTGGTGAACGCTCAGATCGGCGACGATCGAGGCAGTTTTGGGGCGGGGTTCTTGGTAAAATCCATACGGGTCGGTCTTCTCGTAAGGATGACCGTCTTGATTTTTGATTTCGTACTTATAAGAGGCACCGACTTTGAGTTCGGGGATAAATAATTCCCAAATCCCATTCTCGCGTCTGGCCATCTGGTGCTTGCGTCCATCCCAGTAGTTAAAATCACCAATTACCGAAACATTCCGTGCGTTGGGTGCCCAAACAGCAAAATAGACCCCTTCGATCCCTTCAATTTCGATCGGATGTGCGCCAAGCTTTTCATAAATCCGGTGGTGATTTCCTTCAGCAAATAAGTGAATATCAAAGTCACTTAATAATGGCGAAGTAAACGCATAAGGATCGTAGATTACTCGTTCGTGGCCGCCTTCGGTAATCTTGAGCTGATAGTTGCTCAATTCGGGTAGATCGATAGTGCAACTAAAGAAGTGTGGATGATGCTCTGAGTGCATCATATGCTCCTGCCGCGCGTCGGGAATTATCACCGAGACGGACTCGGCATTGGGGATGTAGCTACGCACTACCCAAACATTTTTCCCATTTTCCTGAACTTGGTGAGGACCTAATATTTCAAAGGGATTGTGATGTTTATTTCCGACAATCCGGTCGATCTGTTCTAAGGCAAGAGTCATGAATTATTAACCTAGGTTGACGCAAAAAAGCTAATTAAATTATTGATAATTAAACAAACTAAAAATCGCCAACAAGCGATCGATTTGCATATGATTACTGTACGGATTTAAATTCCGATGTTTTGTCTGCTTACTGCCGAAACAGCCGATAAGCTGACATCATTGTATCCCAATAG
>NZ_PVWO01000452.1 GCF_003003845.1 Chamaesiphon polymorphus CCALA 037
ACCCCAGCCCTCCCCTTATAAAGGGGAGGGAGTAAGAGTAGCCCCCCCTTTATAAGGGGGGGTTGGGGGGGTAACTCAACCCCGAACGAAGTCTAACCGACTTGCGTGCACACTGTAGCCTTATAAAGGGAAGGGATCAGATCTCTAGAGGGGTAGCTTAACTCTCAACTCTCAACTCTCAACTTTCAACTTTCAACTTTCAACTCCGTCCCCAGCTTCATCGGTAAATCTTGATTGATGGCGACAATTTGTTGCTGTTGCAACTCATTAGATTCCTGAAGATGATCGCGCAATATTTGCCCGAAGCGGGGATGGTAAAAACGGTGCAAACTGTAATTCGCAGTTGCCGGAAAACCTCGCCTTTTCTTGTGTCTGCCGCCCGCACCCGGATCGAAAATCTCGATTTTGTTGGCGATCGCCCACTCGATCGGAGTATAGTAGCAAGCATCAAAATGGAGACAATCGACATCTTCACTACTACCCCAATAACGACCGTACAATCGATCGCCTTTAGTAATACAAAAAGACATGCCGACAGGTATAACAGGATCTTCGCCCGTTGCCGTGACAAATACTACCCGATGCCGATATTTGGCGTGCAATCCCTCAAAAAATTCGGGCGTGAGATACTTACTTCCCCACCAGCCAAATTTATCGCAGGTATCGGCATAAAAAGCATACATTTGGGAAAAGAGCTGCGGTGCGATTTGCTCTCCCGTGACGGTAGTCAAATTTAAGCCCCCCTCACGTACAGATTTGCGCTCCCGTTTGATATTCCGGCGTTGGTTGGCATTAAATGCGCCTAAATAATCATCAAAAGTCTGATATTGATGGTTTTGCCAGACATAATTATGATTGATCCAAGTACTATATCCGTATTTATTCATCTGCGATCGCCATTCCGGATCGACATATAAGAAGTGACAGCCCGATAACCGATGCGTCGTACAAAAATCATCGATCGATCGCACCATTAATTCGGTAATCTGGGCTTCATTTTCCCCAGGTGCAATTAAAAATCGATATCCTTCAGATGGAGTCACCGGAGTCATCCCCACCAATTTGGGATAATACCTAATTCCCATCCGCTGCGCCAATTCTGCCCACTGATTGTCGAAGACAAATTCACCATAACTATGTCCCTTGACATATAGAGGTGCGGCGGCGATTAATGCTTGCCCCTTCCAGACTGTCAAATGCGTCGGCAACCAGCCAGTTTCGGCGGTAACGCTGCCAGAAGTCTCTAAATTATTCAACCACTCCCACTCTAAAAAAGGAGTCTTTAACGGTACAGCCAGCGCATCCCAATCTTCTTGTGGAATGTCTGCTAAGTTATTGAACCAGCGGATCTGATACGAAGATAGAGACATTATTCGTTTGCTGCGGTTTGGCACCTATCTATTCTATCGAAACCGCATACATCTAAACAGTTGTAGAGATCGATTCTCTATGGAGCGTTGTTAATACTAGCTCGATGGTGGTTGGCGCGAGTACAGAACTTGAATGGAATCGGCAAGGTTTTGAATCTCTCCAGCTTGCATTCTAATCTCTCGTTCCTGGATCTGACTGCGCTCTCTATCTTCTCGCATCAATGCGGCTAGTTGGCGAATATCTTCGCGGGTTTCTTCACGAGACTGTCTGTTTAGTTCTCGATCGGCTCTTGCCAGATCTCGATCGGCTGCCTGTTGATTCCCTGCGGCTTCGATCGCTTTGGCATTGGATTCGATCAGTTGTCTGAGTTCGCGCATTTCCTCGCGGGCTTCTTCACGAGACTCCTGCAAATCCTCACGAGATTGTCTGGCTAGTTCTCGATCGATCTGTTGCTGGTTGGTGACTGCTTCAATCGCTTTGGCATTGGATTCAATTAGGCGGATTAATGCCTGCATGTCTACGGGTTGGCTGGGGTCGGGAGTGTTGGTCATTGTCGTTTTTGTGGGATGATATATAGACAAATCGATTGTAGATTTGTCAACTGATGTAAATTTAGTCATGGCTTTAACTGTCGATCTAGCTAAAACTGTCTAGAATCGAGTTATCCCAACTTCGCTTCAGGACAATAATATGGCAGTCAAGCAACAGTTTACTAGCTTTGAAGATGCGATCGCCAATAGTGACTTACCGATTTTAGTTGATTTCTATGCGACTTGGTGCGGCCCTTGCCAGATGATGGCTAAGATTTTGGAACAAGTCAATATCGAACTCAATGGGCAAGTGAGAATCATGAAAATCGATACTGACAAGTATCCCCAAATTGCCTCTAATTATCAGATTCAGGCATTGCCAACTCTCGTTTTATTTAAAGGCGGACAATCTGTCGATCGATTGGAAGGAGTATTACCCGCCGAACAATTAATCGATCGAATCGGTCAGTTTTTGTAACTACAGCTATCTCATTTACGCTCTAAAGATCGTTACTTTCTAAATTTTCAGCATCGAGTTTCGTGGCTTTTTGGCGATCGAGTTTCGCACCATTTCGATCGCCAGACTGTTCGCGGAGTTTAGCTCTTTCTGTGTAAATATAAGCAACTTGTGGTTCGGCTGCAATCGCTCGTTCGCGTAGCGTACCGAAGGTAATCGAGATCTGCTAAAGCCAGTTTTGTTTCTCCCTTTTTGGAATACAATTTTGCCCGAAGTAAATACGTATAATTGTCTGAATTCGACGATTCGGCAAGCTGCTGAGTATAGCTAGCAATTGCTAGATCGGTATCTCCTAATTGAGTATATAATTCGCCTCTTTGTCTATAAATATCTGCTTTCGATTTAGGATCTAGTTGGAGAATGCGATCGGTATCGAGTAGAGCTGCACGATAATCTTTAAGCGTTGCATTTAAAAATATTCGAGAATGAAGATCTGCCAAATTATTTGGCTCTATTGCAATAATTCGATCGAGATCTTGAAGTGCAGCTCCATAGTTTTTCAATATCTGGTGCAGCTTAAATCTTTGGCGATAAGCTTCAACATCACTGGGATCTTTCTCGATCGCGGCTGTGGCCACTTGAAGCTCGCGTTGCCATTTAAGCCGATAATGCGATTTGCGCTGTGCTGGAGTCATCCCCCCAGTCTGAAAAGTATCGATTAAACCATTGGCAACTGCGGGGAATCGGTTACCCATAAATCCATAGATACTCCCGATCGTACCGCCAATTAAACTCACCGCATAAAGTAAACCTAAACCCGATCGCAATAGCTGAGAATTGCTGCGATCGGATTTCCATTCCCACAGATTATTCATGAATAATTTTTGCTGTGCTGGCTGCATTGGCGGCGATGAATCTCGATCGAATTGGGTGTAAGCCCATTGTAACCATTCATCCTTTTCTAAGCCTGCTGGAGCCGATTTGTGCTGCAACTTGGAGATCGCTTTGGCAGTGCGTAAATCGAGCGGTAAAGATAACGCGATCGCAATCCCGATAAATAAAAATACCTGGACACCGGACAATCCCAGTCCGATCGAGATCGCAGTACAAATTACTTTAAATCCAATCCCAATATATGGATATGGTTGCAATAGTAAACTAATAATTTTACCGCCATCTAATGGATAAATCGGTAACAGATTGAGCAAGTTAATACACACCATCAACCAGCCAAATCCATGCAACCAATTCAAGCTCGAATTTGGATGACCAATAAATAACATCGCGATGCCCAGCAAAATTCCTGGTAATGGCCCCAATATCAATATCCAAAACTTTTGAGAGAGAGTAGCATTCTCATTTTTACCCATTGCTACCCCACCAAGAAAAGGAATAAATAGCATTCTCGTATCGCGATAGCCAAAGAATTGCATCGCTAATAAATGACCGAGTTCGTGGAGTAAAATAACAACTAAAAGCTGCAAGCCAAATTGCCAACCCATGTAGGGAATAGTCGCCACATAAAAGCCCACCATACTCAACCCGAACCACCAAAACTTACTCCGACGAGTGCCTGTAGAAGTCTGAGCTTGCTCCAACATTAGCGAATTGTCGATTGCGATCTCTGATGGAATTTCGATCGGTTGCGCCAGCGGTTGCGGTTTTGGACGTAGATAAATCAACCGATAAGCATAGTAAATAGCCGAGCCGAGCCGCAGTCGGCATAAGTTGTCATTGCCCAGAGGCACAAAAACTTTGGTCGCAATTAAGCGATCGAAATAAATAGAAAACCGCTGAAAAAAGCGATTGCTAAAATCTGTAATGCTCAAATTAGAGATCGGCTTGCGATCTACCATTTGTGCAAATTGTTGTTGGCGATCTGCCCATTGTCGCTCTAAATTATGAATGCGATTATCGCCGAGCGTCGTATTGGGAATCGAGCCAAATATAGCATGAGCTAATCGATCGACACTCAGCAGCAAATGTCCATCAGTAAACCAAGTATAAAACGTAATCGAAACCGGATCTGTCGCCGCCACCGGATAGCGCAATTCGATCGATGCAAAATGGCACCCACTCTCATCTACCATCACTCGCATCCAGCGCGTCAGTGGATGCAGCCGCTGAAATGGCGAGTACTCCAGATAGCCACAATCCCGAAAACCCAATCGCTGTAATTCCACCGCCGAAGGCTCTAAAATGTCACGCACGTATTCGGGCACTTGCTCTGTGACAACCACCGAAGTACTCATGCGATCGAATCGCGCCCGCAGCAAGATAATGACAGTGTAACCATACCGCAGTCCCCAAGTCACCGCCAACCACAACACCGCCAACCACAACCAATTTATCACCGTCGAGCACCTTGAAAATCGCTCACCTTAGCTTACCCATCGATCGTGCTTAAGCCATCCTCAAATCTAGAATTAACACCATTTTGGATTTTTGATTTTGGATTGTGTATAAAAAATCCCCTCCTCGGAGGGG
>NZ_PVWO01000058.1 GCF_003003845.1 Chamaesiphon polymorphus CCALA 037
AAGGTTACAGGCTTGCTCATTGTCAAACTTTAACCCAATTTGACTACCTCTCTCCAAAATGAGCGAACCGTGAGTTACTACCCATAACCTCAGCGGTTAGAAACCGCTGCTCATGATGCAAAGTCCGCCTATGCGGACTAAATATATCAGTCCGCGTAGGCGGACTTTGTATCACTAGCAGCGACTTCAGTCGCTGTAACTACTCTGCCTCAGGCCATAAGAGTCTCACAGCCAGTAGTGCAAAACCGAGTGCAGCCAACCCTTTGAGTAACTTAGTCGGTAAAAAAGCCGCCATTTCACTGCCTGCTAAGACACCGATCGAGCTAGCTAATAATAGCGCAACCACCGAGCCGAAAAATACAGCACGAGGATGTTGGGTACTACCACCTAACGCGATCGCGGCTAGTTGACTTTTGTCGCCGATTTCCGCGATGAATACCGTTGTGAACGTTAATGCTAGTAATTGCCAATCCATAAAATGAGGGAGTAGAAAGTAGGGACGATTTTTAATTTCGATCTCTACCTGTTGAGTTACCGATCTTATTATCACCTAGAGATTGTTAATATGTTCATTGAAGATTGCGATCTTTTCCTGTCTTATACCCCTCAACCAGATCTAGGATCTCGATCGCAAATCTTCATTCAGCAAGATTAAACTTTAACTCGAAGACAACATCATTAAGGAATGAGAACTAAATAACTTGCAATTCTTGGGTAGGGGCAATTCATGAATTGCCCCTACCCAAGATGGGAACGAGGGTAGATTTGTATATTGTTAGATCCTCATTCCTAAGTAATTTATATGACTACTCTGCTATTTTTTCAAATTCTACGTTTCTTCATAATGGACTTAACTGTTAAGCCGAAAGCTGTCAGTATACCTACAATGCCCGAAGGTTCAGGAACTTTTTGGCTTTG
This sequence comes from Chamaesiphon polymorphus CCALA 037, assembly GCF_003003845.1. GTDB lineage: Bacteria > Cyanobacteriota > Cyanobacteriia > Cyanobacteriales > Chamaesiphonaceae > Chamaesiphon > Chamaesiphon polymorphus. The sequence continues at coordinate 919 of NZ_PVWO01000058.1, forward strand.
GCTCATTAATTGAGCATTGCTGACTCTGAGAGCTGACGTATTGTCAAAACTACCCACATCTACAACCCCTAAAGCGATACTGTAAGTTCCTGGGCTGAGAGTTTGCAAGTAACTTCCAGAAAATTCACGCCTAAAATTTGTGCTGGAAGAAACTAATGTATTGACAGAACTATTTGTACTGCCTAATGTCTGAATCCGGCCATTCAGGGCGATGAATGAATAATCATCAAAATTAAATCCACTAATTGTTTGAGTTGCGTCATTTGTTAAAAAAGTCCAGCCAAAACTCAAGATTGTATCTTCGGTAAAAGTATATCGATTTTCTAACCCAGAACCTTCAAAGGCATATATAAAGTTGGGAACATCTGGATCTAAACTTTGAGTGGGAAGTCCTAAGTTAAATTCCAATGTTATGCTATCAATAGCAGGGCTATTTGAAAAATTAAACAAGCTATCGGGATTGGCATCATCATTTTGTAGGGCATTGGTAGAGAAATTAGCTAAACCTAATGCAGGAGTATTGACATCCCCATATCGATTCCAACTACTGAAGTCGATCGATGCAGCTCGAACAGAACTAGCAAAAATAAGTTGACTTAGGCCACAAACAAAACCAATTGTGAGAATGGAGGATTTGAAGAACATATAATTACCTTGAAATTTTATGAGTGCAAATTAATAATTAAGCATGAAATTATCCAGTCAATAGATGATTTCATGCCTATTTAAGTCTAGAAAACAAAGTTATCGGGGTTTTGCAGTGCCACCAAAGTTGTGTTTTCAACGGTGATAAAAGGTAAAGCTCGTTGTCTTCCCGCCAAACCATCTGAGTCGATTAGGAGCAGAGTATCATTCCCCCGCGAACCAAACCGAAGATAACCATCAGAGATCGGGTTAGATCCTTTGTATCCAAAACTATTAAGGAGATCGGTGAGGACGATCTTATCTTCACCAACACCAAAATCTTTAATAATATCTCCAGTATCTCGGATGCTATTATAGACAAATGTATCTTTACCAGTACCACCAAAAATAATGTCAGATCCCAAACTACCTTTTAGTATGTCATTACCCTCTCCACCGTAGAGAGAATCATTGCCTGAATTACCATTTAGATTGTCATCGCCTGAATTACCGTATAGCTCATCGTTACCCTCGCCACCATCAAAAAGATCGTTGCCATCACCAGCTACAAGATAATCATTACCTGCACCACCATCGAGAGTATTATCACTCCCATCACCACCTTTTTTCACGGTGCTTATAAAATCAGTATCTAAATAATCATCACCATCACCGCCATAAAGACGATTGGAGCCATAAGGATCTTTTAAGAAATCATTACCCTCACCACCAAAGAGAAAATCATTACCCTCATCATCAGAGAGAAAATCATTACCCTCATCACCATAGAGAAAATCATTACCCTCATCACCAGAGAGAGAATCGTTACCCTTACCACCATAGAGATTATCATCGCCTAGACCGCCCCACATGAAACGATCGTCCCCTACGCCACCAAAGAGAGAATCATTACCCTCACCACCATCGAGATTATCATTACCCTCATCACCAAAGAGAGAATCATTACCCTCACCACCATCTAGATAATCGTTGCCATCATCACCCTTTACAGAATCATTTCCTATGCCACCATATAGATAATCGTCCCCTTTTCCGCCCTTAATATCATCATTGCCTTCCCCGCCATCGATAAGATCTCTGTCATCCGTACTATCGATGAAGATATCACTACCGTATGTACCGTAAATAACATAGTCCATACCTTTTATACCTTTTGGAGGGTATGAATCAAAAGGTTTGGCTTTAAAATAAAGGGGCAATAGTGCATCTCGATCGACTCTAATTACTCCTTCATAATTTAATTCCCCAGGAGCCTCGACTTTAAACTGATTCTGTTTGAAATTAAAGTAACCCGAATCGTTGCTGTTCAGTGCAAATAAATTATCTACTAGTCTGTTAGAAGAATACTTAGGGTCTATCGATTTGTCGAAAGCTTGCACGACCCAAGCATGTTCACTTACTATATTGCTACCTACACCAAAGTCCATTAAAATTGATTCATCAGCCCAACTGGCAAATACATCATTCCCTGCAATACTTCTACTTCCTAAAAAAGCTCTTGAAAATCTAGATACATCTTCAAACCGCTTGGGTTCCTGTACTCCAGTCACACTGAAATTCAAATCGTATTTTGTACGTGCTGCCAAAAGATTCGCCTCTGATGGCGGTTCTAAAGCAGTAATCGTATTCACCCCAGCACGAAAGCGAGAAGATATTTCACTGCTAAGTAAACATCCAAGACTATAACCAATAAAATTGAGATGACCAAAACTAGCAAAATCGGTAAGTCCCCATGCTTTTAGTTTATCCGCTGCAAAATCAGCGACAGATGAAATCCAACCAGCAGCATCTCCATTACCAGTAATACCTATACCGAGGGAGGCTTCTTGCCAGTCAAGAGTCAGCACAATATCACCTGGCTTTGCTTTCTTTACTGTTTCAGCTAAGTGATTAACGATCGGATCTATAACTGGGGAAATAGTAGTATCTCTATTCCATCCATGAACAACAACCCATACCTGTTTACCTTGTGTCCAAGACTTACGAATAGTTTCTTCTGCTGCTTGTGTTTCTCCGATGATGTTGAAGCGAATGTTGCGATAGGTTGGATCTATATCTTCGACAGGTTTTCTCGGTAAAGAACCACCTGTAACGCTTTCCTTTCCTTCTAAACTAAAGAGCTTGAGAACATCCTGACCAGAAAAATTATCAACTGCTCTGCTCGAAGGACTGAATGTTTCGATAAAGCCTTTTCCAGCACTCCAACCTGCATTAGTAGAGAAGAAATTTAGAATTGATAGATCTTTTGTTAATCCAAGTGGACCCGTTATTGTAAAGCCAGTGTTAATAATGCCATCTTCATTTAAGTCGATAACTAAAGTTGTACCAACTCGTCCAAATCCCAATAGACCTTTAGACAAGGGCTTGTTGAGCATTCCAGAGAGTTTCAGCGAATCGGCTGTACCGTCATCATCATCAATAATGCTACCACCAGCAGTCACAGCAGAGTCTATGACATAAGTATCATTTCCTAAACCACCTCTTAAAGTGTCTTTTCCGCCGTTGCCATTAAGAGTATCATTACCAGCTAAACCATTAAGAACATTATTTCCTGAATTACCAGTAAGAATGTTGTTTCCAATATTACCTGTTCCGTTGATATTGGCTGTACCTGTCAGCCTTAAGTTCTCAACACGAGGGAGCGATTGAATCGAATTAGTTTGTGGCGATTTCAGAGTATCACTGATGGTGAAAGTAATTGTTTTTGGTACTAAATCGCCAGTAGTATTAAAATATCTCAACGAAAAGGTTTCGTCTGATTCATTGATATCATCATTGTAAACATTAATGGCAGGGAGAGGATTTGTAGAAGTAGACGAGCCAGCAAGAAAGATTAATGTCCCAGCAATCGGTTGAACATCAATACCTACAGTTGCAGTCTGACTGACTATTTCATATTGTAATGTACTATATCGCTGTACGGCACGACCACTTTCAGTGCTTACATATCCTTCTGCCCAACCAGGACCGTAACCTTCAATCACTGTATTAACAGGACGTAGTTCAAACCCATTAATATCGACTTCGATTCCGTTAACTATTTTAGATTCCTGCTTCTCTACCTCAACAGCATTACCATTCAGCACAATTACAGCTCGATCGTCCTGCGTCCTCAATCCCGCCAACATTTCAGCCGATAAACTTTGCCCAGTCACCAAACTGCGGAAAATTGCCCCCTCATCCCCAGGACTATCGATATTACCATTTAAGACTCGATCGAGCTTATGCCCAAATTCCTCCAATAATAACCCCGCCACCGCTACAGGATCGTCCTGATGCCGTCCCAAAAAGTCCGCAGACACCAAAATCTCATCTAAATCCGCAGCATAAGCACCATTCGCCGTCCCCAACTCCCCATTCGCCAACACCCTGATTTCGGGAATCAGACTAAAATCCCCGATCGACCATTGTTGACGAAGTGCCGCACTACCAAGATTTGTACCAAAAATACTCTCGATTTTCTCTTCAAAACCATCTGTCGCGGCAAACCGCGCTAAATACTGTTGGAGAAGTTGAAGGGCTTGAGAATTTAGCATCGGAAACTCCTAATAACTATTGTTTGAGAGTAAGTAGCGACATTGAGAACTTCTAGACAGAGCGTAGCGTCTTTGGCATAATCTCGGAACGAGAATCGATATCAGCACAAAACCGATCCCCAGCATTGAAGACTCATCGAATATAATTTTTAGATCTGGAAAATAAGGCTGTAGGGGCATGATGACGATCGCGATCGCACCATTGCTGAAGAGAGCTGATGACACCTACAAAACGTGTATCTCGATCGGTGGTGTATTTCTTTTTCGAGGATATATCTTCTGCCAATTTACCGCAAGTACACTTTTGGCACACTAAAACTGTGCTTGACAAATTAGAGATTATTTGCTCTCAGATCTCAAGTCACCAAAAACAGGGGAATTTATGAAACTCCCCGACGCTATTAAATTAATTGAGAATTGAGAATTGAGAATTGAGAATTGGGTTGTTAGGATGAGGATTTAAACCCTCCCCTAACAACAATCCACCTAAAAGGTGGGGGATTTAAACCCCTGCTATTCGTTAAAAAAATCTTAATCTTCTCGATCCTTGCGCTCTAACCGCACCACTCGCCGTTTCAATAATCTAGTCTGTCTGGCAATATCGGACATCTCATAATTAAGATCGTCGTTGTAAGACATCAACGATTGAAAACCTTCGCGGATAATGACGTTCTGACTGCCTTCAACACTATCGATCCGATGGCGCAGCGCAATGACATCTTCTCTGAGAGCATCGATATTTTGATTCATTGCCACCATATTCTGCTGCATGGTACTGATGCTCTGCTGTGTAAACAGCATATTCTGCTGTATGAGTTCGCGTAACTCAGCAATCTGGGACTCTATGCGATCGAAACGTTCTTCAGACATATCAGTTCAAACTCGGTGATGGTATTAGGTGCTATAAAGTCGCTCGAAAAGTAATTTCTGTTAAAATCTAAGTAGACAAATTAATTGCTGTGCAGATATCCTTCTAGTTACAGCTAGTACTCGGCGGCGCAAGTGAAGACACTATTTCCAACACCCGATACCCGACACCCCACACCCAGCAAAATAGTAACTTTATTTAAGCCGCTCAGTACTAGTGGGATATTTATATTTTACAACAAACTTCACCAGCGGTAATCGACTACACATTCGTGTAACTTTATGATATACTACGATCGCAGTTTAATCACTCTAGTGGTTAACAACCACAGGCAATCTAGCGATCGTCGTCCATGTCTAGTCTTAAAGCAGATCCAGCACAACTCCACCGCATCAAACAAGCGAGAATCAATCGCGGCTGGACGATCGACAATCCTCAATGGTTGATTGAAGCTAGCAAAATTCTCGAACCCGATCGAGATTGGGATAAGGAAGTAAAGTTCGAGACTTCTATTGGTTCGTGGAAAAGATTTCTTCAAGGTGAAGCAATTAAATCGCAGACATTCAAGGCTTTTTGTCAGGTATTGGGACTAGATTGGCAAGAAATAATTGCCAAAACAGAGCCAATTTCGATCGCTAATTGCGATTGGGGAGAAGCACCAGATACATCGATGTTTGTGAGTAGAGATGTCGAAATAACTACTCTCGATCGCTGGATTGTGACCGAAGGAGTTAGGTTAGTAACAGTTTTAGGTATTGGTGGCATTGGTAAAACATCATTAGTCACCAAATTAGCTCAAGATATTGCGGGTGAATTTAAATATGTAATTTGGCGAAGCTTACGCGAAGCACCGCCTGTCGAAAAAATTATCGCCGATTGTATCAAACTATTTTCTCAGCATCAAGCGATCGATCTACCGCCAACTTTAGGCGAAAAAATTACCGCTTTAATCGATCGATTGCGGACTAATCGCTGTCTGATTGTCTTGGATAATGCCGAGGCAATTTTACAAGGTGGTACGCTGACGGGTAATTATCAACCTCAAGCCAGTGGTTATGGTGAGTTATTTCGCAGGCTGGGTGAATCGGCTCATCAAAGTTGTGTGGTGGTGACAAGTCGAGAACAATTGCGGGAGGTTCGCCGTTTGGAAGGTGAAGCTTCACCTGTGAAAGTGATGCAGCTAGTGGGATTGCAGCAAGCAGCTACAATTCTGCATCGTAAAGGTGTATTTGGTACGGATTTAGAAATAGAATGGTTAATTTCTCGATATCATGGCAATCCTTTGGCTTTAGAAATTGTCGCTGCTACGATTAAGAATATATTTAATAATCGGATTGCCGATTTTGCTAAGGTGCCAATCGTTTTTGGCGAAATCGAGGACTTATTATCAGCTCAATTCGATCGATTATCCGAACTAGAACGCTCGGTTATCTATTGGCTGGCAATTCATCGCGAACCCGTCACACCGCAAGATTTAGCAGCAGATATTTTCGATAGTTCGATCGTCAATATTGTTGCGGCACTCGACTCTTTAATAGATCGCTCGTTAATTTACGCGATCGATTGTGGGTTCACGCTTCAAAATGTCGTGATGGAATATGTCACCGTTCGCTTTATCGATCGGATCTGGCAAGAATTAGACACTCATGAGTTCGAGTTATTTAGAACCCATGCAATTATTCGAGCGACGGCTAAAGATTATATTCGCGAAACTCAACAACGGTTATTGTTAATACCCACACTCGATCGGCTGACAAAATTTCAAACTACAGCTACGATCGAGTCTAAGTTTCGCTCTTTAATTAATTACTTTCGACAACAACAGCTCGACGATCGATCGTTTAAAAATAGCACTAATACAACTAAAATTGGCTATGCGATCGGTAATATCATCAATTTACTATTAGGGTTGAAAATAGATTTGACTGGCTATAATTTTTCCTATTTACCAATTTGTCAAGCTTACCTGCAAGGTGTAGATTTACCGCTGGTAAATTTTGCCTATTGCCATCTCGATCGAACCGTATTTTCTCAGTCATTAGGGAGTGTTTTTACCGTCGCATTCAGTCCCGATCGACAATACCTAGCAACGGGTGGAATGGACGGACAAATTCGGATTTGGAAAGTAAGCGACGGACAGCAAATTTTAGCATGGCAAGCACATGGAGATTGGATTAGAAATGTGACATTTAGTCCCGATGGCAAACTGATTGCTAGCTCTAGTAACGATGCAACCGTGAGAATTTGGGATTGGGAACGAGTAGAATGCCTACATATTTTACGCGGACATACAGATTGGGTGTGGTCGGCGCGATTTGTAGTTTGGAAAAAACTCATTTTTGTGGTTAGTGTCAGTAGCGATCGCACCGGAAAAGTGTGGAATCTAAATATTGGTAAATGTGTATTTACATTTTACGAACCAGAAGAAGTAATTTGGTCGGTAGCTTTTAGTAACAACGGTTATACACTTGCTTCTAGTAGTGCCAAATCTATCAAATTGTGGAATATTTGGACGAAACGATGTGTAAAAATTATTGCTGAGGATGCCGAGCGCATTCGCGCGCTGGCTTTTAGCCCCGATGGCCAAACATTAGTCGGTAGCAACGATCGGGCAATTAAAGTCTGGAATGTCGATAGTGGTGACTGTGTGGAAGAGATCGAACCTGCGGAAAATAGTTCGATTTGGTCGTTAATGTATAGTCCCGACGGGCAACAATTAATTAGTGCGGGTACCGATAAATTTCAAATTTGGGATGTCAATAATTGGGAACCTGTAACGACAGTTTCCGAACTGCAAGGACGCATTAGATCGATCGCTTATAGTCCAGATCGATCGACAATTGCAATCGGTAGTGACGAACAATTAGTGCGGATATTAGATGCCAAAACAGGTCGCTGTTTGAAAACTTTAGCTGGAGTTTCCAATCGGATTTGGGCGATCGCACTGAGTTCTAAATTAGCTTCAGGTGAAGTATATTTAGCTAGTGGTAGCGACGATGCACGGCTGAGAATCTGGAATGCCAAAACAGGCGAACTCCTGCAAACAAAATCGGGACATACAGGTAGAATTCGATCGCTATCATTTAGTCCTAGCGGTAAACTTTTAGCCAGTGCGAGTCACGATCGCACGATTAAAATTTGGGATGTCGCCTCCGGGACATGCCTCAAAACTTGGCGCGGACATACCGATTGGGTGTGGACGGTGACATTTTGCCAAGACGAGCGGACGATAATTAGTGCAGCCGACGATCGGACGATCTTAATATGGGATACTCAAACTAACCAATCCCAGCTATTGCATAATACCCAAGTAGAATGGATTTGGGCGATCGCACCTCACCCGCGATTGCCCACAATTGCGATCGCTGGAACCAGCCAGCAGATAGAGCTGTGGAACATCCAAACTAAAACAATCGAGACGATCCTCACCGGACATCAGCATCGAGTCAGATCGATCGTCTTTAATACTACAGGCGACAGACTAGCCAGCAGTAGCGACGATTGCTTAATTAAATTATGGGATATCGATCGATGCCAATCTACGAGCACCCTCGTCGGACATACCCAAACAATTCGATCTGTGACATTTATTCCCGCAGCTACTACCCGCCCAGAAATGTTAGTCAGTGCTAGCGACGACCTCACACTGCGATTGTGGGATACTAATACCGGAGATTGTTTAGGAATTTTAACCGGACACCAGCGGCGAATTTGGTCGGTGTGTTACAGTCGCGAATTTGGCACCCTATATAGCTGTAGTGAGGATGAAACTATTAAATATTGGGATGTAGATACACTTACCTGCACTCACACCCTGACACTACCCAAACCGTATCGGGACATGAATATAGCAGGGACGAGTGGTTTATCGATCGCTACTCAAAGTACCTTAATGACTCTCGGAGCAGTCAAAAGTATTTCTAGTCGCTCGACTGTTTTGCACTAGCATTAGCCTTAATTTGTTACTTAATAAGTTGCGTAATCTAACTGCGTTTTCTGCTTCTTTAGAGTACGCGAATAATGCTAGGAATACTAGCGATCGAGTCTAAACCGCGAATCTCAGCTAATGCTGATTCAAAGTCACCTTCATAGACTTCATGAGTGACGACGACAATTTCAGCGCGATCTCCTTGGAAACCAGTTTGGACGATCGATTCGATACTGACATTATGCGCACCAAAGCAAGTTCCGAGCTTCCCGATGACGCCTGGGACGTCGATACAGAGAAATCTCACATAGAAACTACTCCGCAAGCTCGATAAGGTCGCCATCTCGCTATAGTGGCTATGACTACAGCTTAACAAGGGATGGAGCGATGTATTGGGTGAATTTACGGCATCTTCGTGACTGGAATTAGTCTGCATCACACCCACGATCGCCAGAATATCGGAAACTACCGCCGAAGCCGTCGCACCAGCACCAGCACCAGGGCCGAATAACATCACTTGTCCCAAGGGTTCGCCTTCGACCAAAATCGCATTGTAGACACCATTTACCGTCGCCAGAGGCCGATCTTTAGGCACGAAAGTCGGATGTACGCGAACGGAGACCCCGCCACCTTCAACGCGTTCGGCGATCGCTAGTAACTTAATGACAAAATTGAGTTTGTCAGCATAGGCAATATCCGTCGCGCTAATTTTTCTAATGCCCTCGCAATACACGTCATCCCGCTTGATTCTGCCCCCAAACGCCAGCGATGCCAAAATTGCGATTTTATCCCCCGCATCCAATCCATCCACATCAGCGGTCGGATCTGCCTCCGCGTAGCCGAGTTTTTGGGCATCAGCCAGGATATCGGCAAATTCACCACCCTCGACAGTCATCCGCGTCAAGATATAGTTAGTCGTCCCATTGATAATCCCCGTGATCCGTTGAATCCGGTTGACACCCAAAGACTGTTTCAAGGGTTGAATTACCGGAATCCCGCCGCCGACAGCAGCTTCTAGCATTACATAGACGCCTGCTTGATTGGCCGCAGTGAAGATTTCATCGCCAAATTTAGCAATAACGGCTTTGTTGGCAGTGACGATATGCTTGCCATGTTCGATCGCTTTGAGCATCAAACTACGTGCGGGTTCGATGCCACCCATTAGCTCGACGATAATATCGATGTCGGGATCGGACACGATCGAGTCGAGATCTGTAGTTACCAGCTCTGAGGGCAGATCCACCACACGCGCCTTATCGATCGATCTCACTCCGACTCGCTGAATCTCGATCGATTGGAGTAAGTGATGCCGACCTACGGGATCTCGTAATATTTGAACCGTCCCCGTACCAACAGTTCCCAGTCCTAAGATGCCAATTTTAACCACAACTCGATCGTTTTGAGAGAATTACCATGCTATTTTCGATCTTAAGCTAGATACGTACCCAAATTTTAGCCGATGGGTTTATCGGACTCGATCGGACTGACTCGTAAGTTGGAAATAGAAACAGACGATCGGGACGCCATTTGTCCTATAGTAAATGAACCGTTCGTCGATCGCCGCAAACTGCTATATGGCTGTCAGTAAAATTTCGCTCGGATCTGTCAAACAACTCTTCAATAAACGTCGAGATCGGCTGTCAACCCAATTGCTAGCATTAGGGCTAATTATTACAGCCAGCTTCATCGCGATCGCCATTTTCGCACCATTGTTACAGGCGATCGGATTACTCCAAGATCCGCAAGATTTATTGGGTTCGCCGATGCCACCATATAACCCCATCAATCAAGCTCCCTCTTGGGAGCATTGGTTTGGGACGAGTAGAGAAGGCTACGACGTCTTTTCGCGGACGCTGTTTGGGACTCAGGCGGCTCTACAAGTAGTGATTTTAGCAACTTTGATGAGTTTGCTCATCGGCGTACCCTTAGGGATGGTCAGCGGCTATTTAGGCGGCAATCTCGATCGAGTCTTACTATTCGTGATGGATACGATTTACACGTTACCAGGTTTATTATTATCGGTAACATTGGCGTTTATCGTCGGTAAAGGTGTCTTTAATGCTGCGATCGCATTAAGCATTTCCTATATTCCCCAGTACTTTCGAGTCGTGCGCAATCAGACGGCTAGTCTAAAAACGCAAATGTTTGTCGAAGCTGCTCAGGCTCTGGGCGCATCTACCCGCCACGTTCTGACGAAATATTTATTTGCCAACGTGGTGCAAAGCGTACCCGTATTATTTACCCTCAATGCTGCGGATGCAATTCTCGTCTTGGGTGGTTTGGGTTTTCTCGGTTTGGGTTTGCCCGACGAGGTAGCTGAATGGGGACACGATCTCAAGCAAGCTCTACCCGCACTCTCGACCGGGATTTGGTGGACGACGCTTTTTCCGGGAATGGCTTTGACACTAATGGTGACTGGGCTGTCGCTTTTAGGTGAGGGTTTGAGCGAGTTGGTAAATCCTCAGAATAAAAGGTAAAGGCTAGTTCGAGTCTGGATCTAACTCCTACATTTTGCCAGCGTGATGTTCTGCCATAGTTTGGCAATAGCTTGTTCTAGTAACAGTCATACAAATTAGTCTGGATATAGTGAAGCCTCATTCTTAAACCCAACCTTACCATCTACTTTATTCAGCATCTCGATCGAACATAAAATCACATAATGCTAATATTCCCCCTTAACCTCAAAGTGAAACATTATCTTCCTCAATGCCCCTAACCCACTAGCACAAACAACCTCTGTACATACTTTGCGCCTTTTTTATCTACTTGCGTTAAAAAAAAGAGACCCCTAAAAGGAGCCTCCAATTAACCTCTTGAACTCTAAGCACTGACAGCCTGTTTCTCACTAGCCTCTGGCGTTTCTGCCTCCGAAGGAGGAACCAACTGCCAGAACTTAGGCAGGTATTCTGCCCAGCGACTTAAGATTTCCTGTGCTTTCTGAGATCCTGTTTTCGCACCATGTGCTGCAATTAAATCTTTCAACTGCTTCTCGCCTGCGGCTGTTTGTACCCGTTGCCATTTGACAATTTCGGGGTTGATTTTGGCGATGAATGTGTCGTCTTCATCCAAGAAATAACCCAAACCGCCTGTCATGCCTGCGCCGACGTTGCGTCCGACTTGGCCGAGGACGACGACGACGCCGCCTGTCATGTATTCGCAACAGTGGTCGCCTGTACCTTCTACTACGGCGGTGGCGCGGGAGTTGCGGACGGCGAAGCGTTCGCCTGCGCGTCCGTTGGCGAAGAGGTAGCCGCCTGTGGCTCCGTAGAGGCAGGTGTTGCCGATGATGACGTTGCGGCTGGTGTCGAAGATGGTGCCTGTATGGGGTTTGATGACGATTTCGCCGCCGTTGATGCCTTTGCCTACGTAGTCGTTGCTTTCGCCTGTGAGGTTGAGGCTGACTCCTTCGTGGTTGAATGCACCGAAGCTTTGTCCGGCTGCGCCCTGGAAGTTGAGGGTAAGTTGGCCTTCAAATGCGCTGTCACCGTATTTGGCCGCGATCGCACCAGAAATTCGCGCACCCAGAGATCGATCGGTATTGACGACGGTGTAGGATTTAGTGGCGGTGCCTTGGTTGTCGATCGCGTTCCGAATATCTACATCGGCTAGAATCTCGTCGTCTAATACGGCTCCGTTGGTGTGGATATCGCCGTGGACGAGGAAGGAGCGATCGAGTTTGGTATCTGGTAGTTGGGTGAGGCAGTCGAGATTTATGCTCTCTAGCTTGGTTAATTTGGCCTCTGGGCGCAGGGTAAAGAGGTCGGCACGTCCGATCAGGTCGTTAAGAGATTTGTAGCCGAGACGGGCTAGTATGCTGCGGACTTCTTCGGCGATGAAGAGGAAGAAGTTGACGACTTGTTCGGGGATGCCGGGGAAGCGAGCGCGGAGATCTTCGCGCTGGGAGGCGACACCGACGGGGCATTTATTGGTATGACAGACGCGTGCCATAATGCAGCCTTCGGCAATCATCGCGATCGATCCAAAGCCGTATTCTTCTGCTCCCATCAGGGCGGCGACAATAATGTCCCATCCGGATTTTAATCCACCATCCACGCGTAATAATACTCGATCGCGGAGTTGATTGTCCATCAGGACGCGGTGAACTTCGGTTAAGCCGAGTTCCCACGGACTGCCAGCGTGTTTGATGCTGGAAAGGGGAGATGCGCCCGTACCACCGTCGTGGCCGGAGATTTGGATGATGTCGGCGTTGGCTTTGGCGACGCCTGCGGCGATCGTGCCAATGCCGATTTCGGCGACGAGTTTGACGGAGACAGCGGCTTTGGGGTTGATTTGATGGAGATCGTGGATCAGTTGCTCTAGATCTTCGATCGAGTAGATATCGTGGTGTGGTGGTGGTGAAATTAGCATCACGCCGGGTTTGGAGCGGCGGAGCATGGCGATATATTGGCTGACTTTTGGCCCTGGGAGTTGACCGCCTTCACCTGGTTTCGCACCCTGAGCGAGTTTGATCTCGATCTGTTTGCCGTTGATCAGATATTGGGGGGTCACGCCAAAGCGTCCCGATGCGATTTGGACGATCGAGCTTTTGGCGGTGTCGCCATTTTTCAAGCCTTTGAGGTGGGGCAAGATGGCGGATTTACCCTCGACGGCATCGTCGATCGTTTTATAGCGCACGGGGTCTTCGCCGCCTTCGCCGCTATTGGATTTCGCGCCGAGGCGGTTCATCGCGATCGCGAGGACTTCATGGGCCTCGCGGGAGAGTGCGCCGAGGGACATGCCGCCCGTACAGAAGCGGGTGACGATCTCGCTGACAGACTCGACTTCATCGAGGGCAATCGGCTGACGATCGCTCTTGAAGTCTAATAAGTCGCGCAGGGCGGTTAAGGGGCGGTCTTGGAGATACTTTTTATAAGTCTCATAGTGGTCGTAACCTTCCTGAGTCGCATAAGCATCCACGGCTTTGTGGAGAGCTTTGGCGAGTTGGGGGCTATTCATGTGGTACTCGCCGCTGGGACGGTAGTTGAAGAAGCCGAGGTTTTCGAGTTTTTTGAGTTCTTTGGGGAAAGCTTTGTGATGGAAAGTCATCGTTTCTTGGGCGATATCGGCCATCGTTAAGCCACCGATGCGAGATGTGGTGCCTTTGAAGGCGATATCTAGGACTTCGCGTCCGATGCCGATCGCTTCAAATATTTGCGCCCCTTGATAGGATGAGAGTAGAGAAATCCCCATTTTGGAGAGGATTTTGAGCAAGCCATCTTCGATCGCTTTGCGATAGTTAGCTTGGGCTTTCTCGATCGTAATCTGAAGTTCGCCCCGACCGATGGCGGCTTGGGTTTTGGAGGAATGCCACCAACTGCGAACGGATTCCCAAGCTAAATAAGGACAGACGGCGGATGCGCCAAAACCAACCAGACAGGCGAAATGATGGGTACTCCAACACTGAGCGGTATCGACGACGATCGAAGTGCGCGCGCGCAAGCCTTGCTGAGTGAGATAATGATGCACCGCACCGACGGCGACGAGTGGCGGAATATAGGTGATTTCGTCGGTCAAACCTTTAGCAGTCCAATCGCTGAGGATCAGGATTTGTCGGCCTGCATTGACAGCGTTTAAAGCGGCGGTACACAATTTGTCGATCGCGAGTTTCAAGCCACCGACGCCATCATTAACTGGATAGAGAGTGGAGAGAAATTCCGTTCCGAGCGAGGAAGCCTTAATTACTTCCAATTCGGCTTCATTCAGGACGGGACTAGTTAACTTCAACATCCCCGCATGTTCGGGTTTGGCTTCGAGTAAGTTACCCTTTTTACCCAGACTGACATCGAGCGACATCACTAATTTTTCGCGCAATGGATCGATCGCAGGGTTGGTGACCTGCGCGAAGCGTTGTTTGAAATAATCGTATAAGGGATGCGCTTTTTCGGATAATACGGCCAAGGGAATATCATCGCCCATGCAGAACGTCGGCTCTTTGCCGTTTTCAGCCATATCGTTGACGATCATCGCGATGTCTTCTTCGGTGTAGCCGAATGCCGTCTGCTGATTGAGCAGATTCGACGGTTCTACTTGCGGAGTAGTTGCAAATGGTTGACTGGTTAATGTTTGACGATATTCTTTCAGCCACGCGCCATAAGGATGCGCGCGGGCAATTCGTTCTTTAACTTCCCAGTTGTGGAGAATCTCTTTAGTTTCTAAGTCTACAATAATCGTCTGTCCGGGGCCAAGCCGACCTTTTTCGACGATTTCCTCAACGGGTAAATCGACCACGCCAGCTTCAGAACCGACGTAAATATAGCCATCCTTGGTGATACAATACCGCGCTGGACGCAAGCCATTGCGATCGAGTGACGCGCCGACAACTTTACCATCGCTAAATGAGAGCAAAGCTGGGCCATCCCAAGCTTCTTGCAATCCCGAATAGTATTCGTAGAAGTCGGTAATTTCGGGATATTTATCTAATTCTGGCTGATTTTTATACGCTTCTGGTACCATAATCGCCAGCCCTTCAATCGGACTCCGACCGGAACGGACGATCAATTCCAAGACATTATCTAATGTCCCTGAATCGCTATTATCGAGATTGAGAATCGGCTGTAACTCGCGCAATCTGTCGTTCCACAGCGGATGATTGAGGTCGCTTTCCCGCGCCGTCATTCCGTTAATATTGCCCAACAGGGTATTAATTTCGCCATTATGCCCCAACATCCGCATCGGTTGTGCCAGCGGCCATTTAGGTAGGGTATTGGTGCTAAAGCGACGATGATAAACGGCAAACGCTGCTGTGAATTCTGGGTTGGTTAAGTCGCTATAAAACTCGCCCAATACTGCCGAGCGTACCATCCCTTTGTAGACGATCGTCCGATTGGAGAGCGAACAGATATAAAAATCATCTCCAGGCTTGACCGTACCGTCAGCTTGCATGGCCTTGACGATTTTGCGACGCACCAAATATAACTGTCGCTCCAAATCATCCCCAGTGCTAGTTCCGCCAATAACCACCTGCTCGATGTACGGCTGATTTTCGCGCGCCTGAGTACCTAATGTGCTTGGATCGACTGGAACTTCGCGCCAACCGATTAATTCACACTGCTCCTGACTGACGACATCAGCGATAATCTGTTTGGCTACGTCACGTTTAGCGGCATCCTGAGGCAAGAACAGCATCCCGACACCTAGCCGCGATCGATCTTTACCTTGCACCAATGTATCGAATAACGCCCAAGGCACCTGCGTCAAAATCCCCGCACCGTCCCCAGAATCGCGATCGGCACTACAACCACCGCGATGCTCCATACAAGTCAAAGCAGTCAACGTCTGTTGCATCAGCTTATGACTGGTTTCCCCTGACGGACACGCAATAAAACCCACCCCACAAGCATCCCGTTCTTCCACCAACCAACGCGGGCCGAGATAAGGTTCTTGGTTAGCAGCAGTCGAAAGAGGAGAATGGTTCATGCGCCAATGATTGTCTGAGTGGTTCATAATTGTATGGTGCGGGCAGCGCGATAGTTGATTGAATAAAGGGTCGAGCGTTCGCGGTGCGTTCGATCGACAGCAGCCGCCAGTGGTGACAAAATCGATATTGCTATTAACACCGATCTATAGCTTCTAACAGGATTTCATTTTGATTTATGTATAGCTGGCTACTTTGTCTGCCCTGCTAACGCTCTCGATGTAGCTGCCGAAAAATATGCGAGCTTGGAGGTGCGAGCGATGGGAGTTATGCAACCGCCCATCAAAGAGGATTTCGATCGATGAATATCTACGATCTCAACGATGATTTACTCGGAAATATCTAAAATAACAGGTCGTGAAGTTAGATGCAAATATAGAAAGGATCTCTAT
The DNA here is from genome assembly GCF_003003845.1 of Chamaesiphon polymorphus CCALA 037. Classification (GTDB taxonomy): domain Bacteria; phylum Cyanobacteriota; class Cyanobacteriia; order Cyanobacteriales; family Chamaesiphonaceae; genus Chamaesiphon; species Chamaesiphon polymorphus. The sequence goes on from NZ_PVWO01000058.1 coordinate 17,702, forward strand.
TTTACAAACAATCGATCGAGTTTTGGCGGCAGAGATTGCCGATCGATAGCCCTCACCCCCAGCCCCTCTCCCAAGCTTGGGAGAGGGGAGCCAGAGCCGCAGGATCTGGCGGGGTGAGGGCAAAGGGATTTCGATCGCAAAAGAAGATATCAGTTGGTATCCGTTCGCCATTCGGATGTGGGGACGCGCTGATAAATACTGTTCTGTCTAGACATCATGTTGTACCCGACCATTTCGCGACGGAGAGTCGCAGTATCCCAGTGGATGGGTTTAATTATCGCGTTTAGCTCCTGTTCGGGATAGAGTCTATCTAATTAGATCGAAACTTTCAAGTACACTGGCTTACCAACCCCAGCTTCCAGGAGTGCCCTTAAATGGCCCGACGATATCTTTGGTAATCCAACCGCCATAGAACTCACCAGGTTGGGGCGTTACCAGCTCGCCATCGACATAACAAGCATCCATCGGCTGCGCGTAAAAAGCCAGGTAATTCGCGATCGACTGAAAATTCTTGGTGGGGGTTGGATATGCCCAAGCCACGTTTTCAACGCGCTTATCGCCGACGCTGAGGTGATAATACAGCGCATTGCCCTTCCACTCGCAGAAGGAACCGCGCGTCGTTGCCTGCAAATATTGCATCTGAATATCTGCTGGGGGTAAGTAATATACAGGCGGATGGCTGGTTTCGAGTACGCGATAGCCAGCAGTAGTATCGGCGATCGTTTGACCGTTAAAAATAATCTGAATTCGTTTGCTGACTGGCTCTAGGC
>NZ_PVWO01000453.1 GCF_003003845.1 Chamaesiphon polymorphus CCALA 037
ACATTTGACGGCAAGATTCGGCACAGCGACGACAAGATTCGGCACAGCGACGGCAATGCTCGTGGTCGTGCTTGGCACATTCAGTAGCACAGCGATCGCAAGCATCGGCACAAACCGCGCACAGTTGCATATGTAGGTCGGAAGTGCGACTCATAAATCGGGCACAAAGAGCGCAAAGATCGGCACAATCACGGCAGGCTTTGATGCAGGCAGCCATCATCTGCACCATGTCACTATCCAGACAGGTAGTGGCACAAAATTCACAGTCTTGGAGGCATTTTAGGCAGGCTTCAATACAAGCTTCGAGTTGAGAGTTACGAGATTGAGTAGTAGTCATAAACTTACTCCTTAAAAAACGTCTACAAACATTTTGATGTTTGCTGTTCTAATTTTTACTAACAATCTGTTATGAATAAATCAGTCTATCGGCATAGATTATTTAGTTTATTTATTATTTTCAAGACCTTTAATTTATGCTAACCTTGCTTTACCATATCTAGATGAAATTAAGATGAAACCAGATATTTAATTTTGTAAATTTTAGTAGATACATTCGTTACATTTCGCTAGAAACCACTGCCAGTAAGACCTTATACCTCTCTTGCTTCTGTTCTAAATATTATTTCAAATTAGCTCTTGACTCTACAGTCTAGTAGAGACTTTATAATGAAAGTAACAGCTTAGAAAGTTATCGGAGGTAATTATGTCGAAACAAATTAAGCTAGCGATCGGATCGGTCTTGGCATTAGCCACTTTAGGATTAATAACAACTGGGGCGGTTTCTGCTCAAGAACACAGTTGCGGTAGTTGCTGTAAAAAAATGCAGCAGTCAGAGAAAATGCAGCTACCAGTTAATTCGCCATCTTCATCTTATTCACCAGGTTATATCCGAGGTAAATAAATAACGATTTTAGTGTTTCAATGAGAGTTCAAATACTTTTATTGAAACACTAAGCTCGTTAGCAGAGTAAATGAGGATGAACGCTCAGAATCGATAGTTTTTCTCTACGAAATTAATCGACAATATTAGCTTCTAATGCTATCAATTCTTCAATTAGAGTACAGATAGTTTCACTATTAGGAAGATCTTCAGGGTAGGTAGCCCATCGTTCGCGGTGACTTTCCAATCTTTGCTTGGATGCGAGCAGCTTTTGAATCTCGATATCTAAATGACTAATTTTGCGATCGATTAAGTCTTTAACGATCGAGCAAACGGCTGTACCTCGATTGTGAGAATTGAAAATTTCCTGAATTTCAGTTAGAGAAAAATTGAGAGTCTGAGCTTTCTTGATAAATAGCACTCGTTGCACGGCATTGTCATGGAAGTAGCGATAGCCGCTATCACTTCTGAGTGCTGGTTGTAGTAATCCTAAACTTTCGTAGTAACGCAGGGTACTAACTTTTACTCCCGTTCGCTGTTTTAGATCGCCAATTTTAAGCATTGGTTCTACCGCATCTAATTTGTCTATCTCTCTTGACTCTCAAGCCAACTAGAGGGTTTATGATTGGGGGGTACTCAAGGATAATAAAAATATGACTGCTAAAAATATTTTAAAAGCAACAGTAGCTGCTGTAACTATTGCCGTTGTAACTGCTGGAGCTGCTTTTGCCGCTGACTGTGGTTGTGGTAAATGTGCTAGTGGTTGCGATTGTGGCGAGGGTTGTAGTGCTCCTAAAGTTGCACCTCGCCAGTAAATCTCACAAATAGGAGGAATCAATCGTCGATTCCTCCAAAATCCCCTTTAATTATCGATCGAAATTAAAACGACCATCAGCTTGTTCGCTACCGATCTTTGCAGTAATTTTGACTTGATATTGACCAGCGACTTTCTCTTTTACTACTGCGGCATAATGTTTACCACTGGCATCATAACTAAGTGGAATAGTCTTCAGTTTACCATCTGGTAATTGAACATCAGCAGTGACTTTTGCGTTAGCAACAGCTTCATGAGTATCACCTGTTTGCAGATATAAATCTAAGTGAGTATCATTACTACTGGTCACTGGAACGAACTCTAAGTGATATTTACCCGATTCTACTACTTGTCCACCTTGACTCTTACCACCCTTGCTACTTTCAGCTTTAGCTGTAGTTGCTGCTGGAGTTGCAGTTTCCGCTGTAGGTGTAGCAGTATTTGGGGTAGAATCGCTAGTTTTTGACTCTTTGCTACAGGCTCCCAGTAGTAATAGTCCAGCACTAGCTAAAACGATAATTCCTGAAGTTAATAATTTCATATTTACACTCCTAATTGAATATTGTTTAGTGATAATTTTTATTAGATATCTACAAGACACCTATCTTGGCAAATATCTACTGTCAAGAAACAGATGCGGCTGCCCTGTTGCTCTAATAACCATCCTTCCGTCTGCTCGCGCACATAGCGGTAGAAATCAGTCCGCCGATCTTGCAATATTTCATCTCGGTACTCTTTGGCTTTGTCGAGATTTCGAGCGGACATTGTAGCCATCCGTTCGGGATCGGTGACAATTTCCCGAATTTTACGTGCGAGTGCATCCACATCTCCAGGTGGTACCAGATCTTCTGGCGGCAATAGCTCCGGTATACCCCCCACCGTCGAACCGATACAGGGTAAAGCCCTAGCCATCGCTTCGACCATTGCTCTAGGCAAGCCTTCTTGATAGGATGGCAGCACAAATAAGTCAGCTAGATCGAGCTGATTTTGAACGGCAGATCCAGAAGCCAATTGTCCGAGAAAACTTACTCGTTCGCTCACATTTTCAGCTTTGGCTAAATCTTCTAGTTGTCCCCGATATTGTCCATCACCCAGCATTAGCAGTTGGATATTTAATCCTGCTTTGACACATACGGCAACTGCTTTTATCAGGATATCTGGAGCTTTGTACAACTGAGACATCGTACCGATAAATACCAATGTCACCACATCTAACTCCTGAGCTTGTGGACGTGGTGCCGCAACGATGCTCTGTGCTGGTAAAACGACATCCGATATCCCCATCGACAAATTTGGGCAAGGATATCGTTGCTGAAGTGCCGATTTTGTAACGTACATTGCCGTAATCGCTTTTACACAACTATGTCGTAGATTTCGTGGCAATAACCATCGAAAAAACAGTCGCAGCGGATGATCTATCGAACCGGGAGCAAAGACATCATAAGGATCGGCAACAACTTCGACCGCAAACGGATGATTGTCCCACTGCAACAGCGGTATTAGCAATCGAGATAGTGGGGAGGGAACGCGAACGATTACTGCATCGCTGTGGCCAACTGCATTTTGGACGGCTTGTTTGACTTGACGTGCCTTGCGTAGGTACTGCAACGGGCCGAGATAGTTTGGTACGGCTGCAAACGAAACCAGCTCTCCGTCGGCAAGTTGCCAGTCCGCAGCAACAGTGGGCACATCCCGAATGCGAGCGACTACACACACGCGATCGAATACTTTGAGATACTGCAACCAAAAGGAATAAGCAAAAGTTGTTTGCGTCCACACTCGTCCATCAGGTGTCCGATCGAAGCGATGTTCGAGGATAATAACTACTTTCATGTTTGAATTCAACTACAATTTAAAATTTTTGGGTATAAGTATATTAATGTAGACATAAAGTTAATCGAGCCGTACTTGGGAGTCGTAATTAAATATGTCTATTAATAAAAGTAGACTTCTTATATAGAATTAGTCGATCGATTTACAGATTTGCGATTGCTATAAATATTCAGGCGATCGCGTCTGCATATTTCGTTCCGCACTAAGACCGATCTGACAGAGGAAAATAGCCTCTACCTAAAAAACTGCTTTGCCCGTTTACAGATTTGCCATAGACAAAATATTCAGGCAATCGCACCAGCATATTGTGATTTGGACGATCGAAATAAATTCGCAACTGTGTATCGGGAACGATCGACTGCTTCAATTTGATTTGTAGCCACTGACCTCGACGGGAAATTACAGCAGGAACCATTCGCGCATTTAGCGTCGGCTCTGCCGAATCGGTAATTTGAATTTTGGCAGTTTGGGGTTTGAAATTATCGGGGATATGAATCCATAATTTTGTCAATATTTGACTATGACAGGGGACATGAACTTGAATAGATGGGCGAACCATTGTCCATTCATTGTCGGGATCGAATTTACCATCGACATCTGGTGAAGGGCGATCGGTATTATTAACATTTAGATACTTGCCAGTATTAGAGGTGGTAGTCGATAGACCTAGAGAATTGATAAATTGGTAGATTTTTTCCATTACCTTAACTCCTAACCCTATAATGACTATAAATGCCCAAGATGAAATCCAGATGAAATCACTTGCAGGAGCTACTATTTAATTAGCGATCGCCTCAAAGTATAGTGCTAGACCTAAAGGCAATCGCTATTTCTAGTTGAGAGAGAAAGCTCTCTAACATGGCATTCATTTTGCTATAATCGTCCATCTGCTTTAATCTTTTATGTTCGTCCATAGCACTTTGACAAGCGATTATCGTTCCGATAGGCTTCGCCAACGCCGCAGCACCAAGACGAACTATTTTTTGTTCGACTGGAGTTAAATAGTCATATTTTTTCTGCTCTAATTCGTAGTAAGTTGCTAAACTTGTCACCGTTGAATCGTCCATTTCAACAGAGTCGATTTATCTAAAACTATTCATTCATTCAACTCACTCCCTGGATGAGGGGGTGCTAGTACCACCCTGCCCGTATATAAAATAAATACACCCCCCTCATTGACGAAGCGGTCGAACTCAATCAAACATATTTAGTCAAATCGCGCCATCTTGAATGTGAATTTTACGCTCGGTTTGAGCGGCGACTTTCGGTGTACGATCGAGGTGGAGAGGAGCGAGTAAATC
>NZ_PVWO01000454.1 GCF_003003845.1 Chamaesiphon polymorphus CCALA 037
CCGTTAAAGCAGTCTTCCCAATCCCACCCATCCCCAAAATCGCCACCAATCGACATGGGATGTTCTTGTCGGTTGGCGCGATCCACGATCGCAGTTGTTGGAGTTCTGCTTCGCGTCCCTGAAAGCCATATACTTCCATTGCTTCACCCCAGTCGATCTGTGTCGCCTGTTGTGCTGGTGTAGGACTAATGGTGGGAGTATTTACACCTAGATCCACTCGTTCCCTTGCTTCTAATCCCCGCCCATATTGCCCCAAGGCAGAGGTTAGAGTGTTTTTAGTTACTTTCACCCCTAATACCTGACTCAACAGCTTCCACAGCCGCGAACCGACATCTTTGATGTAGTCTTCATCATAGCCAGACTGCTCCGCCATCGCTGCGTAGCTAGCTCCTATCCAAGTCTGCCGAAATACAAATTCCTGGATCTGAGTTAATACTTTAGGTTTGAGCGATTCATCCAAAATGGCTAAAGCTTCGTCAGGAGTCATAAGTTCGTATGCAGCTCGACTAAAAAGATTGTAATTAGTACGCAGATAGTCGAATAATTGGATTTATAGTACTACTTTATAGTTTCGATCGGATAGTTACTACAGATAATTAAATATGTTCGCGTATTTATAGAAACCTATTTAAGGCTTGCACTAGCAAATGAACGGTAGTAGCGGGATTGTCTCGTTCGGGATCGATCGGATTGTAACTGTCTAGTAGCTTTTGAGCGTATTTAATTGCGATCGGTTGCTTTTCTAGTAGCTGTTGGTACATTGTCAAATCGTTTTTTTGATATTTTTTACCTAATAGTTCGCTGAGTTTATCTTCATAATCACTGCGCGGCAAACCAGTATTGAGAAATTCAAAGTGCAAAATATACCAAAGTTCAAAGCATTCATTAGAATATGCAACATGAAAGCCATAGCTTTTAGCATTTTGCAAGGCGTTATTAAAGTTTTGAGCTGTCCATGCACCTACATCTCGATCGAAAACACACCAAACTTGGTCATATTCATCTTCATTTGCTAACTTATTAGCACTATTCACCAATCGAGTCGGATCTCCCGCCGCACCTTGAACAGCTACAACAGCCTTTGGTACGCGAAAACTTTTAAAGTAGTAAGGTTCTGTCTTTTTCCCTTCACACACAATTAGAAATCTTTCTTTGACTTCTCTAATATCCACTTCCCTAGTTGAGTAGCTACGAGAATTAGTCTTTCGTTTAGGCATGAGTTTCGATGAATGATTCGGCTATTTGGATATAAGGAATCGCTCCATATTTTCCCTTGATATAATCACTCTCAAAGGAAGCATCATTCCGCACCTTATATTCTGCCAATGAATATAGATCGGTAGCTCCATATCGATCTTTTTCTGTAAACCAAATCTGATCGCGACGAAAGATCTTATTACTCAGCAGATTGGTATCATGAGTCATAAAAATCAGTTGTGCATTTTTGGGGTTTGTTTCATTGGAATTGAATAAATCGACAATTGCCTTACTCATCAATGGATGTAGCCTTGCATCAAACTCATCAATAATCAAGACCTTTGCATGTTTCAGCGTATCTATAAGTAAGCTAGATAGTGCAAATATTTTTTGGGTACCATCAGATTCTTCATTTGCTATGTCAAACTTCTCTAATGATGTTTGTTCACCTTTCTCATTAAACTTTAGATGTGTAGTTGCAACAGTGCTTAATTCTACATTGTTTCTAGCCAACATTTTCAATATTTTTTTTTGCTGTGGATCGGCAACATTATTTAACACATCTCTAGCGTTGAACTGTTCAACCTCAATTCCCGCAATCCCAAAATCTAGCCTTTGAACAAGTTCAACTATTTCGCCGTGATTTTCCTTTTCAATTAAACAACCAATTGTAATATTTAAATGTTCATCATCTAGCCCAGATATTAAGTTAAATTGCTCTGTCAGCCAACTTAGGATATCCTCGGACTTTTGAACGTTGAATTGTGCTGAGACAGATAGAAACAGAGCATTGCTTCTAGTTTTTGTTGCGATGCCGTCAGCCTTATAAACCTTGGCAATATCAAATTTATTACCTTGACGATCGAACAACTTAGTTTCTCTCGTCTTGGGCACATAATATAACCATTCAGATACTACCTTTTCTCGATCGGCTGTAAAGCCATATCTGTGTTGTTGACCATCCAATAAAAAAACAATTTCAAAGAACGATGGCTGGTCGTCTGTTTCGGTACTTAGTTTAAATCTTTCGACGCCTATTGCTTCAGTACTTTGGGTTTCTTTAGAAGAATTAACCATAAACCATTTCATGAACTGAATGGCTTTAGCCAGATTACTCTTACCGCTAGCATTTGCACCATAAATAGCGGCACTTTTTACCAGACTAAGTTCCTTATCTACAGCAAAAACATTATTGATGTCTAAATCCTTGTCTTGAGACACCAAGTTTGCTGCCACCATGCTAAAAGTGACTTTTTCTTTGAAAGATCTGTAGTTACCGACGCTGAATTCAATAAGCATGTCAGTTTGGCCTCTTAAAAAAGGTATTTGTGAAATTTTCACAAATACCTGTATTTAGAATAACGTATTTCTAGGCGATCGACCTTATATACCGATCGTTGATAAGGCTCCAAATCTTAAGCCGTACCTTTAAATAAGCCTTGGGGACGGAATAGCAACGTCAATACCATCAAAATTAGCGCGATCGCGAGTTTGTATTGAGAGCCGACAAGCGGTACTGAGACTTCTTGAGCGATGCCGATAATAAAAGCACCCGCGATCGCGCCGTAAGGATTGCCAATCCCGCCTAATGTCACAGCAGCAAACATCGGCATAATTAGAAACCAACCCATATCCGGACGCACGTTGGCAACTAATCCATACATTTGACCGCCCAATCCAGTCAAACTAGCGGCGATAATCCACGTCCACAAAACGACTTCTTCGACATTAATACCCGTCACGCGTGCCAGATCGATATCGTCGGCTACCGCGCGCATGGCTTTACCGATTTTGGTATTTTGCAATAAGAAATGCAAGCCAGCGATCGCGACTACGGCTAATCCTAATACGACCAAATTATAGAACTTAATTTTGATGCCAAATAGATCGATCGCTTCACTGACGGGCAAATTGTAGCGTTTGGCATCGCCACCGAAGAACAGGAGAATACCATTACGGAGGAATAACGCCAACCCGATCGAAATAATTACCAGTGTAGTAGCAGTAGCGCGAACGCGACGCATTCGTTTCCATAACAGAGCTTCGGCGAGCAATGCTACCCCAACTGTCCCGAAGATCCCGACAATCATCGATACCCAGATATTATTCAGTACCGGGATCTTACTCATATTCAGCATCCAAGCGATAAATGCCCCAACAGTCATATAGTCGCCATGGGCAAAGTTTGACAGGCGCAAAATGCCATAAGTTAAGGTCAAACCGACTGCACCCAGGGCGATAATGCTACCCAGGGCAATGCCATTTACAATTAATTGGGGATCCATATTCTCTCTAATATCGCTGGAAAGATCTTACAGCAGTCTCGCTGCTTGGTGCGTTACCCTGCGGGATAACACACCCTACAATTTGGAATTTTATTTGTCTACTAATCTCGATAAAAAGTTAGTCCCCGGAGGGGGACTTTGCAACCCTAGCCACGACTTCTAGTCGTTGGCACTTTAACGACGCTCGTTAAGGTGCCGAACCATGACAGATCCGATCGTTCCACCAGATATTATTAGTACCCGATCGCGTGCCATAACTGGGGGTAATTCCATAACTACTACCTTTGGCGTGTCCCATTGCTAACGAGATCGAACTGTAGAGCTTGTTAAGATTGAAACAACGCGGATCGCAATGTCCTTCCGGATCGAAGGTATCGAGAATAAAGTGAGTCGTCAGTTGGGGGAATTTGCCAGCGGCGAGAGTCGATCGCAGGTAGATTGCGGCGGTAGAATTATACTGATTGTCTGAGTAGGGGGGATTGGGAAGCTGGGCAATATTCGGATTGCTGGCACTACAGGTATTTTGATTTCCGCGATCGGAACGAGCACCAACCTGAACGATTTCGGCAGCTACACTCGACTTGACGCGGGTATTGCGGACATTAAAATAGTTGGTCAGCGGCGCACAGGCACTGCTGAGGCTGGCTTCTTGGCCGGGAGTAGTTACAGACCTGTCGCCGCTATTAAAGCGGGTACAAATCGATTCTACCGACCAGGTGGCGGTGGTATAGATCCTTCCGCTAGCTGCGGCGAGTTTGCCGCGTGCTTCTTTTTGCTCTGAGGCAATTTCACCCGGACTCAAGTTCAGATTGGCCAGCGCGGTATCTAGAGCTTGACGACGGGCATTTTCATTCGTCGCGCGCCAAGCCTGTCTGAGCAGCCGTTCGCGCTGGGGTTTGGGTAGGATGTCGCTAGCTTTTTCAAATTCAGTTGTTGTCGGGCGGCGGGGTTCGTAAAAATTGGGACGCGTCAAAACTACAGATTTTTCGCGGGGGAAAAAGGCATTAACGCCCAATCCTAACGGGCCGCGTCCTAAGTAACGTTCGCGTTCGAGCGTACTCGGAGCCATGATGACGGAAGTGTCGTGGAGAATGAAGCGCGTATCGGTGCCAGGATCGACGGGCGAACTGGGGCTGAGACTGCGACTACTTAGATAAGCGGCAATTTTATCTCTTTCGCCAGGTGTAAGTGCTCTATTGGTATGGTTGATTGGGGTTTGCGGCACACTACCAGGCGTTGGTAGGGGTGTGGTTCTGTCTCTTATACACATCAA
>NZ_PVWO01000059.1 GCF_003003845.1 Chamaesiphon polymorphus CCALA 037
ATATAAATTGGTACGATGACTAAAGTAATCGTCCAGGCTGAAGCAATCGTGCGAACTGCATCGTAAAAATGGATGATATCGGTCAGAATATATGGAGCATTTGGTAGAATTACCACAAATAGAAATAAGCCGATCCACCAAAAAATTGACTGCTTGCGCTCTCGCGGATCTCGCAGCCGTCGATCGAGAATAAGTAATATAGCGATCGCGCCAAGTGCAATCGCTATAAAAACCAGTCTGACGCCCCATACAGAGAGTACAATTCTTTCTAAAGCTACAAGTAAATTTCCATCATTGTATTTTTTAATACCGACAATAAAACTTAAGCCCAATAAAATATAAGTACTCCAGCAAAATACTCGCGATCGAGATTTGTAGAATAAGAAAAAGCTCAAAGTCAACGGCACTAGTGCGAGAAAAGTATTCCACGCAATTCGACCGATATCATCAGCAATTACCTGAATGAGTGGATCTTTCCAACTAGAAAGCTGAGACAAGATCTGATAGTTTAAAGTCATTAGCTATAATTTGATAATAATTTAAGCAAAACTACTATTTAGGTAGAGAGTACAGACATAATTTCGCTGATATCCAGATAGTGTGGGAAGACAGATCGTGCCCCAGTTGCAAGTAAATCTACAGCTCGTTTTCCCGTTCCAATTCCGATGAAATTATAATTTAATTGTTTTGATGCGATTCCATCCCAGACGCCATCCCCAAGATAAGTAACTGTTTCAAACTGCGACTGTCGGTAAAATTCGAGCGATCGTCGATAGGCGCATTTCATGATTTCTACCCGTGCGCGAGCATCATCAGAATAAGCTATCGGTGAAATTATGCCATCTAGTCCAGTTTGTTGAAGCTTATAGTCTGCTGTTTGTTTCCAAGCACCAGTTGCCATCGAGAGCGCGTAGTTAGAATCTAGACTCAACCGCTCTAAAATTTCTCTAGCTCCAGCGATCGATTGTAGCGATTTTTGGCTGACAGCAAGGACTAATAATTCTAAGAATCGGCATTGATAATCGTCAATCTCGATCTCTGTCGGTACGCGCCCTAATTCTACCTGACAAAGCGTTTGTAAAATACCTGCATCCGTAACGTGCGGATAATTACCCCAATTTCGATCGATATTATCGAGATCGAAGCCAAACACATCAACTAATGCTTGTAAATAACACTGGGAGTCTACCGGATTACTGTCAACTAAAGTGCCATCTAAGTCGAACATAATTAGGTGCATCTGGTTTAGGTGTTAGGGATTAGGCTTTAGGCTTTAGGCTTTAGGCAGAGGAAATCTAGCGGCTCAGGTAGAAGAACGTCAGTACAGCTTATTCCATTGTGTGGATTGAAGGATACTTTAAGCTAAATTTGGCCTTAATTATATTCTTTCACCCGATCGATAGTCTCAATCGCCATCTCAAAATCACGATCCACCGAAAACCTAAAGCCTAAAACCTATCCACACCGCTCACTCTTCAGCCGTGCTGGAAGTCCGACAACCACACCTTCATAAAGTCGAGCGAATTCCCGATCGAAATGTGCGGCCACGGTAGGATTATTTTGAATCACTAATAAAGTTTCATCATTACTATAATTGGCGGCATTCGACCAATTATGCGAACCCGTAATCACAGTATGTCGATCGATTATCGCAAATTTATGATGGAGTAAATCGCCAGTCGGTAAAGTCGGTACGCCAATCGTTGCCAATGGCTGCGCGCTAGTTGTTGCAGCTTGACATATATTTTGGCCATCTACACCCATGAGTGTCAAACCCGAACTATACTCCCGATAGGCAAACTGTCGATCGATCGCGCCCCGTACCTTCACCCCTCGCTGCGACTGAGCTTGCAAAATACTCGCCAATCCCGGCTCGGAAAAGACAAATAAGGCTAAATCTACTTGCTGCGTGCCACTACCGAGCCACTTCCCGATCGTACCACTACTACTATCTGCCCATGCCTGTTGCTTAGAAGTCGGCGAAAATTGCACCGAGACACGCGTCGTGCCGACTGATACTTCAAATGGTAACCGAGCGGGTTTGCGTGCCTTAAATTGGCTGCTGGGATTGTTAGGGGTGCCATCGCCCCACATCAGGTTAAATTCATTCGTAAATACTGTGGCTAATTCGCTACTTTCGAGCTGCACCAGATTATTTTGATTGCCCTCGCTCTCTGGGTATCGAAAATCGCCATAAACATCGCTCATCGTCCAATTTGCCGACGTCACCACCACTTTACGTCCATCTACCACCATAAATTTGTGGTGCATCAAGCCACTACCCTTAGAACCATCCGCAGTATCATCGAGGATGGCAATCTTGGCATTGCGGAGGATCGCGAGGGCATCTCGCTGATTTATCTCTTCTTGCGAAAGAGTCCCATTACCATCGATGTCTACTAATTTCTGAAATTCTCGATATCGATCGCGCGATCTCGCTGGCAAAGCCTCGATCTCGGCAGCAGTCAATTCACTCAAACTCCGACTATAATTGTGTTCTAGAATGATGCGTACCTTAATTCCGGCTTGCGATTTTGCAGCTAGAGCTTGAGCGATATTGGGTAATTGAAACTCTTGTACTGCAATATCGATTTGCGATTGGGCAGACTCGATCGCCGTAATTAATTTCACCGCCAAATCTACGCCCTGCCTAGTTTTTTGGCGATAAGGTTCGGTAAACTCTACCGCTCGATCGTGATTAAAATAGACTTCGATCGACCCATCTTGAGATAATGGTGGTAAATTTGGCTGCACTCTCGATTGAGAACGAAACCAAAACCAATATCCAGAAAAAATGGCAACACCGACGCTCCCAAGAGCTAAACTATATAAAAGAGAGGAGTGAGATGTGCCTTCGGCACTGCTAGAATGTCGAAATTTCAAAGGAAAAATCAAAAATAATGAATGATAAACTATGAATTAATAGCTCGCAACTATTAATGCAGCAATGACGATCGGGACTCTTCATATTTGAGACGCACTGAAATCATTGTATCATTTGTGACTTGACTATTGTCGGCGATCTCCCAATTGTTAGTACTAAACTTCTACAACTAGAGCGCGTTACTCAGCTAATTAGCTCAGCTAAGCAGAGCGCATCTCTATATAGAACCTTAGTGCCAATCGATCGATATCGACGATAATGCTTACTAACAGGGGATCTCCAGCGGTCTTCACCGCACTAGATCGGTAGTATCAACATCATTGTTTAAATTTCCATGCAGGTAATTTGTAACTGCTTACTTACCATTTTTATTATTTACATTAGACATCGAGGTACATTATATGAGCAGACGCAGAAAAATGTTTCAATGCGGTCATAAAGGCTACGGACAGATCTGCCATCGCTGTCTCCAAGAGGAGGTCGGCGAAAATGAAAAGAAAGAAAAAAAACGAAGTTGGCACGATAGTTTTGCTTTCGATCCCATCGACCTAAAAAGCTTGCCATCTCATGTGGTTTTAAAAGCTAGAAATATTATTAACGGATTACAAGATCGCAGGAATTATCGAGAGTTTGGCGGCAAAAGGCTGCGTCACAATCGGTTGGTAATTAGTATTCCTGTGACTCGTAACTACCGAATGCTCTGCTTTGAGGAAGATGGCGTTCTTCAACCAAAAGAAGTGCTATCGCATGAAGATTATAATATCTGTAAGCCAGGTAGCTAAACATTAGCTCCGATCCTTAAATCGATTGTCGAGCGGAAGATTCATAGTTCAGCTCGACAATCTTCATCCATAATTTCTAAATCAATAGCAGATTAATTGTGACTAAAAATAATTATTTATCGTAGGCTATGCAGATTTATCTAGACCATAGTGCGACAACTCCAACTCGAACTGAAGCGATCGCGGCTATGCACCGAGTTATTACTTCCGAATGGGGCAACCCTTCAAGTATTCATCAATGGGGCGAGCGCGCATCAACAGCGATCGAACAAGCGAGATTTCAAGTAGCAGCATTAATTAATGCCAACCCCGACGCGATCGCCTTTGGTTCTGGGGGTACTGAAGCTAATAATCAAGCAATTATGGGGGTGGCAAATCGCTACGATACCCCCCAACATTTAATTATTTCGAGCGTCGAACATTCATCGATTAGCGCGCCAGTTCAGTGGTTAGAAAGTAGAGGCTGGCAAGTAACTAGATTGCCAGTCGATCGCGCTGGACGCATCGATCCCCACGATCTCGCTACCGCAATCCGCCCGAATACCGTATTGGTATCGATTATTTACGCTCAAAGTGAAGTCGGCACCATTCAACCGATCGCCGAATTAGCGGCGATTTGCCGCCAGCACCAAGTTTGCTTCCATACCGATGCCGTCCAAGCTGCTGGTAAAATCGCGATCGACGTCCAGAAACTGGGGATCGATTTACTCTCGCTCTCTAGTCATAAATTATATGGCCCCCAAGGTGCAGGCGCACTCTATATTCGTCCTGGTTTAGAACTAGTGCCCCTCCTCGCTGGTGGCGGACAAGAAATGGGCTGGAGATCTGGGACTCAAGCCGTCCCGCAAATCGCAGGCTTTGGCGTCGCCGCAGAATTAGCTAGCGAAGAATTAGCTCTCGAACATTACCGATTAATGGGTTTGCGCGATCGATTATTCGAGCTACTGTCAGATTGTCCGCTGCTGGTTCCTACTGGCGATCTCCAGCACCGCCTCCCCCATCACCTCAGCTTTTGTCTCCAGATCCCGCGCTGTCATTCCCAAGAACCCGTTACAGGTAAAACGATCGTCAGACAACTCAATCTTGCTGGCATCGGCATCAGTTCGGGAGCAGCTTGTGCTAGTGGCAAACTTACGCCCAGTCCCATCTTATTGGCGATGAGATACAGTCAAACCGAATCAGTCGGCGGAATTCGCCTGACGCTGGGTAGAAGCACCACCCTCGCCGATATCGAGTGGACGGCATTGGTACTCAAGCAAATTCTCGATCGACTCACTCCAAAATTAGTGTGTGTCTAATAAATTAAATACTAGAATCCGACAGCAAAGGCAGATCGCTATCGATTCGATCGCAGCTTAATGGTTTGTGTGGATGGATCTGGAGTTGCCCAACTGTCGATCTAGAACCAAAAGATCTGTCTTGCCAGTGCTAAGATCGGGGTGGCATAATCTAGCTCCCACAAATGTTTGGAGGTTTTATGACAATCGCTACTGCACCAACTACAGATCCTCAACCATTGCTACTGGACGTAAGCGATACAACTCTAACTGTTACACCAGAACAGTTTGATGTTCTTTGTATCAATAATCCCGACTTACGCCTCGAACTGACTCCGAATCGAGAATTGATTGTTATGGCTCCAGCAGGCGGCGAAAGTAGCGAACGCAATGCTGATTTAGTTATTGATGTTGGTATTTGGAACCGACAAACCAATCTGGGTAGAGTATTCGATTCATCAGGTGGCTATGACTTTACCGCATTTGGCGGCGGAAAACCATCACCAGATGTTTCTTGGATCGAGAAATCTCGACTAGAGGGAGTGAATATTGTCAGATTTATTCCCGTAGTGCCTGATTTTGTCATAGAACTCCGCTCTGCTAGCGACAACTTGAAGCCATTGCAGGAAAAAATGCTGGAATTTCAACGGGTTGGAGTACGATTGGGATTGCTTATAGACCCAAAAAATCAGCAGGTGGAAATATATCGACCCGGACGAGAACCGGAAATACTAGAGTCACCTACTGAGATCGATTGTGGTGAAGTGATGCCAGGTTTCGTACTGAGTACGAGCAGAATTTGGTAAGGCAAAATATCTGGGCAGGTTGTTTCGATCTGGCGACAATTAATCCACTCCGCTCTGAGTGTGTAGACACGGTAGGGATTGGGGGTGAGGGCAAGGTTAGTGGGTTTTACAAACCGGATTTGGTATGAGTCAAAAGATATTGGCCATTGCCGTTATACTCACCATCACAAGTCGCAAAAGCCGTACCCATTAACAAGAGATAAAACCGCCAGATCCGCCGAAATTTAGCATAGTCCATGCCATAGTCTAGGAGCTTGACACTAGCTTGTGCGTCATCAAATCGCTGCAACCAGGCAGTAAAAGTCTGATGGTAATTCATCCCATTAACGTACCAGCGATCGAGCGTTTGGAGATCGCGATCGTGACTGGGAATCGCATCATAATTCCAATAGCGACCGTGGGGGAAAATATACTTATGAGTAAAGCCCGATGACATATGATTGGGGATGCGGGCGGTAATCAAGTGGATGAATACTTTACCATTGCTTTCGAGTAGAGATGCGAGCTTTTGCAACGCATTGGTGAGATTGCCAATATGACAAAAAACACCGATCGAGAGAATTTTGTCAAACTTGTCGGCAAAATCTACCTCGTTGAGATCGCCTTCAATCAGTGTAAATCTTTCCCCACTCAAATGGCTCTGAGGATCTTGCATTTTGTGTCGCATATACTCGCACTGATGGTGACTCAAATTCACCCCCGTAAAGCGAACATTGGGAAATTTGGACATAATATAGTTCGGCACACAACCCCAACCGCAACCAAAATCTAAAATGCGATCGCCATCGACAATTTCTAGCTGTTCGATAACGCGATCGATCATCTGGATTTGAGCCGACTGTAAATCTGTGGCTCCATTCTCCCACAAGCCCATACTATATTTAGGATAAATTGTCGGCCAATCCCCTAACATTTGATTGAGCATTGCTTGAGGTAAGTCGTACTGCACCTGCATCAGTTCGCGTGCAGATTCCGCCAATCGATCTGATTCATCTAACACCCACTCATAGGGAGCCAGCAATCCAGGTGCATGTTTGAACAAAATTGGCATCGATGCGTGCATCATCGATCGAAATACCGAATCGGGAATTTCTAAGCCATGAATATAAGCTTCTGCCAATCCCATTTGTGTCGCATTCAGAGCTTCCGCCAGCACTCGTGTCGTCTTGTAGCCGATCGAATTTTTGGCTCGATTTCCCTCGCTCGGAATATCTCGTAAAGTAACTGGCAATAGATGTTCGGAAGTCATGACGATCGCTCCTGTGCATCGAAGATTACGCTACCAACAGCCAGTCCAGTATCTTGTTTATGTAAAAAGTTTGGTTAGCTATCGATCGACATTGAAGCAAATTGATGTGAGGAACTTGTGAGTTTAAGATTTAAAACATAAATCTTTACTCCTAAGAAATACTATAGCTATCTGATTTGGTACGTTACGATCCGATCTTCTATAGGTATCTGATTTGGTGCGTTACGCTAGCGCGATAGCGGCGCACTCTAAGCCGGAGGTTCCCTCCGGCTTAGAGTGCGACAAGACAACACACCCTACAATCTTATTACTGTGGTTATCTCGATCGAAAATCGATTTTGGTATTATAGCTGTGTGTCGATCGCTGGTATCAAATTTAATTGATATTTATACAAAGCTACCGCACGCCCGCGAGTGCGAAAATAATCGGGATCTTGGGGCGAAAGATAAATTGCCGAGATTTGGGTGGCGGTAATTTTGGGAGTCGGCGTTGCAGAATATTGATAACTAGTTGTCGTTTCGACAGTATTGAGATAAATAGTCGCACTCGTCCGAAAAACTTGCTGTGAGAGTTCGGTCGCAATAAACCGATCTGGTGCGGGAATTTCACGATCGAATCCAGTCACAAAGGCTTCTAATTGGCGGTCTTGAGTGAGTTGGGTAATCTGTTTGGTCGGATTTTGTGGATCGATTTTTACTGATTTGACATTAGCTGCACCTAAATAAGCAGCGGCAATATTCAAGCCATTAAATGCGCGATCGGCGACGATCTGGGGTGAGGGTAGGTTAGATGGCAATTTGGGCAAGTTGAGCGGCGAAAATTTGACGTTTCTATTGGGATTTGTCGGGATAAATTGGACTTTAAATTCGATCGATTTATCGATATATTGCCGATTGCTCTCAAATCCTGGTGTAACTATTACTGGTGCCAACGGTGCGATTTGTTCGAGTAGAGTACTCGTGGCACGCCAACGCCCCCGAAACCACTCAGGATAGGTCAATTCGCCTTCTGAGCGTGCCAGATTCGATCGGGCATCCCAATTTGGGTATTGAGCCAATCTGTCGCTTAATGGCCCAGCTAGCGCACTCTGAGAACCACACCATAAAATAACGATCGCACAGATCCCCGTTAAAATTTTGCCCAATAAACTATTTATCATTCGATCGCAACTCAGGGGAAACTCATCATCTCAAAATAACACCAATCGATCGCATGTAACTATTACTAGGAGGCACAAATTAGGTTACTAGTTCACAACTCCCAACTCCCAACTCCCAACTCCCAACTCCCAACTCAATCAGCCCGATCGATCCCCGAGACTAATCTTTCTAACCAGGCTAAAATCGCCCACACAACAGGCACCGTAGCCGCTAAACCCAGCCAGAAATTATGGGCAAATTGGGGCGATCGATCGAGTGCCCAGCCGCCTAATGGTGGGCCGATGGCATAACCTGCGGCCCAACATAACGAATTAATCGAGGTATAAACACCGCGTAGAGAAGATGGAGCCAAATCGGCAATCAGTGCGGATGCAGTTGGCGTGTAAGCAACAATTGCTAAGGCAAATAATCCTAATCCCAAACTCGCCCATACCAATTGGTAACTCGCACTTGTGCCAGTCATGGTTATACAACCAAAACCTAATACCCAAAAGCCGCCCGAAATCATTAACGATCGAGCTTGGCTGAATTTTGCGAGTAATTTGAGCATGGGGAGCTGAGAGGCGATCGTCATTAGCAAATGACCTGTAAATAGCGTACTAATGATTTGCGGACTGAAGCCACGGGCATCTGCTTGAGGTACGAATTGACTAAAATAGAGCGGCAGTGTCGATTGAGTTTGCGAAATATAAATAGTCAAAATAATATTGACGGTGACATACACTAATAAGCGTCGATCGCGTAATGCTCTACTGTAACCGCTAAAAAATCTTACCGCTGTTTTTGGGGCTTGTAATGTCTCTTTAATCCCCAGGGCGAGCGTCAAGAAAAAACAGCAAAATGAAACTCCATCGACAATAAATAAAACTCGATACGCGCCAGTCGAGCTAATCAACAATCCCCCAGCAATAATCCCCAATCCCATGCCGACATTATCGGCCAATCGGGTAATCGCGTAAGCAAATCTTCTCCCTTCACCATCGGTTAAATCGGCGACGATCGCTTCATTGGCAGGCCAATATAAACCCAGTCCCAAACCTTGCACTAAACAGCCAACAACCAACATAGGCAGATTGTTAGTTGCGGCAAATATAAAACAGGCTAGTGCCAAAACTAGCGTCGATAATAACAAAACTGGTTTGCGACCCCAGCGATCGGCATAAGTACCGCTAATCAGCCGTCCCGCTACCCCCGAAATCGAGGCACTACCCAAGGCTAAACCGACCGATGTGGCTGAAAGTCCCACCTGTTGCACGAAAAAAATCGGGGCGTAAAAGATGGTAAATCCGCTCCCGATTTCTGACAGTAATCGACCCATCGCGAGGATCCAAATCTGTCGAGGTAATTGTGGCATACGAATTGAAGGTCGGGGAAAATCGGAATTGGTGATACATATCTATGTTTACACACAAACTCCGACTCGATCTGTCTGTCCCCATTAATGGCGATATCTACCGTCCATCAACTATCAACTATCAACTATCAACTATTTACTCTGATTCCAAAACTTCCATTTTTACTCGACCTACTCCTTGGCTTTTGAGACCGATTACTTCAGCCGCACCAGCAGAGATATCGATCGATCGATGACGATGAAATGGCCCGCGATCGTTGATCCGCACGACGACGACTTTACCAGTGGAGAGGTTAGTAACTCGCACTTTAGTACCAAAAGGCAATGTCCGGTGTGCTGCTGTCAAACCACGAGGATTGTATCTTTCTCCACTAGCAGTTTTGGAACCAGCTTCACTGCCATACCATGATGCTTGGCCGATTTGGGTAGAGACAATTTTCTCTAGTGCGGGTTGAACGGCAGGTGGCTCGATTTTTACGATTGTTGGAGTTGGATCCGACGTCGATGGCAATCGATCGGGAGATTGAGTAGACGATTGAGTGGGAATAGTTGCCTGTTTGGGACGCTCGACGGGGATGGCGATACTCGGCTCGGGAGCGACAATCGTATCGTCTATTTGCGCGATTGCGGTGGCGACAATCTGTTTGGGATGGTCGCTTTCAAAGATAAATACAGGCAATCCCGCTTCAAAGCTAGGAATTTCTGGCGAGCGGTGCAGTTGCTCGGCACGTACCGAATCGGTAGCGGCGACTATTGGTGCTATTTGGGATGCAGGGATCGCGCTGGTGCGATCGCTAGGAACGGGATTTAGGGCTTCCCATGAGTCTCTCGCCTGTGGGATATCTGCCACATCAGCCTGAGCGGCGATCGAATTATTAATTACCGTCGGCTGCGATTTATCGCTACGCACGATCTCAATCGGCTGGCTGACTGCCCGAGTGGTAAAAGATTTAACTGCTTGATGTTTGAGTGCTGGCCACTTCATCTGTGGAAGGGGAGCTACCGCGTTTACCCGAGCAGTTGATGAATCACTGAGGTCTGGACTTGAAAAGATT
The DNA here is from genome assembly GCF_003003845.1 of Chamaesiphon polymorphus CCALA 037. GTDB lineage: Bacteria > Cyanobacteriota > Cyanobacteriia > Cyanobacteriales > Chamaesiphonaceae > Chamaesiphon > Chamaesiphon polymorphus. The sequence goes on from NZ_PVWO01000059.1 coordinate 10,569, forward strand.
GCCGCAGTAGATCGGGAATTCGGGTTAAAAAGTGGAATTGGAGACGAAGTTTGGTTTTTTACTGGTTCTGTCGCCAGATTTTTGGTAGGAAGGCTAGTTAGCTTCTTAACGTCAGACTGTCGATCGCGAATCGAAATTTTTGACTTCTTAGCAGCAAGTGACTTAACGGTCGGTAGTTTGCTTACCTGGGGCACCACTCGAATTTTAGCGGGAACTGCTGTCTCTGTTTCGAGTTCGGTTACTGTCAGTGGTGTAATTATCGGTAGCGATTGCGGTGATAGTGGTGAGTAGTTATCTCCAGATTCGCCAGCAGGGGCTGAGAGAGTTTTGGCACAAACGTTAGCAACAGGTGCTATTACCGCAGTCAGAACGAGCGTAGTCAGACAAGTCCAACGATGTTGATTCATAGTCGTTCAAGGAGAAACAATATTCGGGGCAAAGCGATATTAAGTCATACAAGTCTAATTCCAGCGATTTGTTATCGGCTGTCGCCGACCGAATGGGTCGTCGATCGCCCAATCTAGGCTCGGCCTCAATGAGGCTAATCCATCCAGTTCGCGAAAATCGGACATCAGTGATGCGGTCGTCTGGCCGTTCGCGTCGCGTTCCGTAGGAAATCGACTTTACCTACTTCGATAGTGGGCAAGCGTTACGGCTTTTGTTACCAAATTTAACCACTTTGTATGTTAATAGTTTACCCCCAGAATCGCCCTTACTCTCTATAAATGGCATCAAATCCTGTCAGGGAGCCAATATAATCATTTGACTCGCAAGTTGTCGATGCTGGTGGAGCTAGCTTATGGGGGTGGGGTTTGAGATCGATCGAGTTTTGACCTTGGAATACTACCACAAAAATGTGAATTAAGGACAATGACTCGATCGGATTGACTGTTGCCGATGGGCAACTATTTAGCGATTGCGACGACCTTGACGACGACCATCACCAATGCTTAAAACTTCCATGCGAACTTGACCGACACCAGTTCTGTTCAAACCGATCGCACGAGCTGCTGCAACCGAAAGGTCGATAATTCTGCCACCAATGAAGGGGCCGCGATCGTTGATACGAACTACTACCGAACGTCCGTTGTTGCTAGTGACCCGAACTCTGGTGCCGAAAGGTAACGAGCGGTGAGCGGCAGTAAGACCACTTGGATTGTATACTTCGCCATTTGCAGTTAATGGGCCACCTTCGCCTGGGCCAGTGCCATAGAAAGAAGCTTGACCGACGGATTGTGCAATTAGTTGTTTGGACTCGACAGAAACTTTGGGTTGAGTGGAGTTGACTGATGGTGTAGCAGAGGCTGCTGTAGCTAAACTCAGTGTTGCGACGAGAGCAGTTAATCCAGTCAAAGTTTGGTAATTCATAAGCCTATTGTGAAACGTTTTATCTTTGAGATTTAGCTTTGGATTCTTCATAAATGTGGGAAGAATCTGCCAGTTACTAGCTCATACTTGTTCCGTATTCACCTCGGTGTGAGGAACGTTGGGTCTACCATAACACGAAGTTTTTTTCAAATTGATTGCCCTAAATCCTTGACAAATGTACTTTTATATGCTCCGATAAATTAACATTTTAGCGTTCAAACCCGAAGCGATCCCCACCCAACAAAGCTTTGAGTCAGACGATCTCTACGATTTTTTAATCAGGAAAAATAATATGTTACATTTTTTTGCATCCATTATTTAAATGTTTATTAGGTCGAAATTGGGTTGACAGGTTTTAAAAATCGGCAGCTTTTTATTAAAAATTTGTTAAGTCGATATTTACCTCGATCGAACTGTAAATCCAAAAACTAGCTCTGAGTTCTTAATGCAGCGATTTACATAACCTTAGCTAATAACATTAATAAGCATCTCAAATATCTAAGAACAGCTCCAAATCCCAACTTCCCACTCCCAACCTACTGAATTTGCCCTGTGCAAAGCGATCGCGGTAAAATACCCGTGCCGATCGTGTACGGGTGAGCTATGGATTATCAACAAGCAGGTGTCGATGTTGTGGCGGGGAGAGCGTTTGTCGAAAACATCAAAAACCTCGTCCACAGCACGCACCGTTCGGGAGTTTTAGGTGGTTTAGGCGGTTTTAGCGGCTGGTTTGAACTGCCGACAGGATATCAGCAACCAGTATTAGTATCGGGTACCGATGGAGTGGGTACCAAGCTCAAAATCGCTCAGGAATTAGACAATCATGCTTCCATCGGCATCGATTTAGTCGCCATGTGCGTCAATGATATTCTGACTTGCGGTGCCGAGCCACTCTATTTCCTCGATTATTTAGCAACTGGCAAACTCAATTCCACCCAACTGACTCAAGTAGTCGCTGGCATTGCCGATGGCTGTCGTCAAGCTGGTTGTGCCTTATTAGGTGGCGAGACAGCAGAGATGCCCGGATTTTATCAATCGGGTGAATACGATCTGGCTGGCTTTGCCGTTGGAATTGCCGAAAAGAGTAAACTGATCGACGGCTCCAAAATTCAGATCGGCGATGTCGCGATCGGGTTAGCCAGTAGCGGTATACATAGTAATGGTTATAGTCTGGTGCGGAAAATCGTCAGCGATGGCGGCTATCGGTGGGAGGATACGCCTAGCAGCTTGGCGGGCAAAAATCTGGGAGACGTGTACCTCACACCCACTCAGATATATGTGAAGCCGATTTTAGCGGCGATCGAGCAGCAATTAGTCATTCATGGGATGGCACATATTACAGGCGGTGGTTTGCCCGAAAACTTACCCCGCTGTCTGAGTGCCAATCATTCGATCGAAATCGATCTCCAAAGTTGGCAAATTCCCCCCGCCTTTCAATGGCTAGCCGAAGCCGGAAATGTGGCACCTGTGGATATGTTCAATACTTTTAATATGGGCATCGGCTACGTCGTCATTGTCCCCGCAACGGCTGTCGATGACTCGATCGCCTTTTTTAAGTCACAACAAATCCAAGCTTACGCGATCGGTACCGTAGTCGCAGGCGATCGATCGTTGATTGGAATACCTGAGTAGATGGTTGGATGAGTAATGGGTAATGGGTAATGGGTAATGGGTAATGGGTAATGGGTAATGAGCAGCGTCGCTGCCTTGTTAATTAGCAAAAAGACGATCGAAATCTTATCCTTTCCCCTTTCCCCTTTCCCCTTCTACCTAAAGCCTAAAGCCTAAAGCCTAAAGCCTAAAGCCTAAACCACTTTACACTGACCGTAATACCGCAATAAATGGTCGCACAATACCAACGATACCATCGCCTCAACCATCGGTACCGCGCGAGGTAGAACGCAAGGATCGTGTCTGCCTTTAGCGGCTAACGTCGTCTCTTCCCCACTTTGGGTAACCGTGTTCTGTTCCTTGCGAATCGTCGCTGTGGGTTTAAAGGCTACCCGAATGATGATATTTTCGCCATTAGATATTCCGCCTTGAGTACCGCCAGAGCGATTGGTGCGCGTCCGAATTTCGCCATCCTCGTCGGTGTAAAATTCGTCATTATGCTCGCTCCCAGTCATCAGCGTGCCAGCAAATCCCGAACCGATTTCAAAACCTTTAGTTGCGGGGAGCGACATTACACCTTTAGCGATATCTGCTTCTAACCTGTCAAATACTGGAATACCCAAACCTTTAGGCACATTCCGCACGACGCATTCTACCACGCCGCCGATCGAGTCGCCCTCTCTGCCGATCGCTTCAATGCGATCGATCATTCGATCCGCACATGTTAGATCGGGACAGCGCACGATATTACTCTCTACCTGCTCCATCGTCACCAGATCGGTATTGACAGTCGCTTCGATGTCCTGAATCTTCTTGACATAGCCGATAACTTCGACATTATTAACTATATGTAGAATTTTTTTGGCGATCGCACCTGCGGCTACTCTGCCAATCGTTTCCCGCGCTGAAGATCTGCCACCACCTTGCCAATTCCGAATTCCATATTTGGCATCATACGTCGCATCCGCATGAGACGGGCGATAAGTCTGCACCATCTCGCTGTAATCTTGAGACCTGGCATCTTTATTTCGCACCAAAATACTAATCGGCGTCCCCGTAGTCTTACCTTCAAACACCCCAGACAAAATTTCGCAGGTATCAGTCTCCTTGCGGGGTGTAGTAATTTTACTCTGTCCGGGACGCCGCCTGTCGAGTTCGACCTGAATTTCGGCTTCGCTAATCTCAACCAATGGGGGACATCCATCGATGACGACACCTACCCCACCCCCATGGGATTCGCCATAGGTCGTAATTCTAAATAAATGCCCAAAGGTGTTTCCCATCTTGCTCGATCGATCTGATGTTGTTAGTTACCAGTTTATCAGGCATGGCAGAAGAGATTCGAGCCTGGATCTGAAAGATAGTGCCAAATGCTAAGATCGGCATAGTGCCTTGGAATAAAACTAGAGTGCAACAACACCATGCCTGAAGGCCCAGAAATTAAGTTAGCTGCCGATAAGATTGCGAAAGATATTGTCGAGCGATCCCTCACAGAAGTCTCCTTTGCCTTCGCCCATCTTAAATGTTTTGAAGCCGAACTCACTGCTGCTCGCATTGTCTCTGTTACTCCCAAGGGCAAAGCCCTGCTGACTCGCTTCAGTAACCAGCTCACTATTTATAGTCACAATCAGCTTTATGGCGTTTGGTACAGTCGGCGCGCCTACGATTATCCAACCACCAATCGACAGTTGCGCTTGGCCATTCATACCGAAAAGCGATCGGCACTTCTCTACAGTGCTTCAGATATTGACGTATTAGACGACGATCGAATCGCCACCCATCCTTTTTTACAAAAACTCGGCCCTGATGTTTTAGAAGCTACCACAACAGTTGAAATGGTGCTAGATCGGCTTCAAAGCAAAACCTTCAATCGCAAAGGATTTCCCTCGCTGCTACTAAATCAGCATTTTTTGGGTGGATTGGGCAACTACTTACGCAGCGAAGTTTTATTTGTAGCTGGAATTCATCCCACCTTAAGACCAGTGGATTGTTCGATCGACAAACTCCAGAAACTAGCCACCGCCCTGCTCGAACTCCCACGTCAATCCTACGCCACCAAGGGTATTACAAACAGCTTGGCGATCGTCGATCGACTCAAACGAAGCGGCCAAACCCGCCGTCAATACCGCCACTGGGTCTTCGGTCGTCAAGATTGCCTTTGTTACCTCTGCCACACCGAAATTCTCAAAGATACCCTTGGCGGACGACGAGTTTATTTTTGTCCTAGCTGTCAAGCTAAATAGTATTAAGTGCAGAATGCTAAGATCGGGATAGTTCTCTGGAGCTACATAACGGGGATAAATATCGGCATCGGCAAGCAGATTGCCATCAGCAGTTAGTGTATGAGTAGTATCCGTCCATATCTCGACGATATTAGCCGCAATGAGTCGATCGAATAACGCCCGAAATCGCTCTTCTTTTGGCGAGATATAACAAGTTCCTCGATCGACACATGTATCGAACATCCGCCGCGTTGTCAATCTCCCACCGACTCCTCTAGACTTTATTCATCGATTCGCTAATCTCGACTAATGGGGGACATCCATCGATGACGACACATACCCTACTCCCATGAGATTGGCCATAGGTCGTAATTCTAAATAAATGCCCCAGCGCGCCCGATTTGAGACTCACGTTAAGTTAGAATCCCCGTGCCCTACACAATATAAACTCGATCCCCACCCCAGACTACTAGATTAAGGGTTCGTCAATAGATTAAAATCTAACTTAAAAATAGATCGATCTCAATACATAGTATACATCAGGAAAACTTAGCTTGAATATTGAGCAAAACTCTATGTTAGACCTATCTTTTGGAGAAGTTTTCGATTATTCTTTGGTATAGAGATACAAAAGATTTAAATCATTATTTTATAGAGTAAACTCTATGTATGAGATAGTTATCCAAACGGCATGGTTAATTCCGTGCTACCCACTCGTCGGAGCCATCTTGGCACTGCCTTGGTCTTTGGGCTGGTCGGGGGAACTCGGAACTAGACCAGCAGGTTATGTGAATATTCTGATGGCGGGGATCGCCTTCGTTCACGCAGTTGTAGCCTTAGCAATTGGGTGGGACTTGCCCCCACAAGAAATTAGTTATAGTTGGCTGCATACTAGCACCCTAGATATTAGTTTTCCGATCGCGGTTTCGACGATTACGTTGACGGCGGCTAGCGTCGTCGCGGGCATCAATTTTGTCTCGCAAATCTATAGCGTGGGCTATCTAGAGATGGATTGGAGCTGGGCGCGCTTCTTCTCACTGATGAATTGTTTCGGTGCGGGGATTTGCGGTTTGGTGCTATCAAATTCGCTATTTTTCACTTATGTGTTCCTCGAATTACTGACCCTGGCGACTTACTTATTAGTCGGCTTTTGGTTTGCGCAATCTTTGGTAATTACTGGCGCGCGAGATGCTTTTTGGACGAAGCGCGTGGGCGATATTATCCTGCTGATGGGGGTAATTGCGATTTATCCGATCGCTGGAACGTGGAACTTTAGTGAGTTAGCAACTTGGTCGCAAACGGCGCAATTAGACCCGACAGTAGCCTTATTACTCGGTTTAGCCCTCAGCGCAGGGCCGTTGGGTAAATGCGCTCAGATTCCCTTCCAGCTATGGCTGGATGAAGCGATGGAAGCACCAATTCCTGCAACGGTATTGCGGAATGCGGTCGTTGTTGGAGCTGGTGCGTTTGTGTTGATTAAACTAGCTCCAGTGATTTCGCTATCACCAATTTTATTAACTACCCTGATAATTTTAGGTGTATCTACGGCTATTTGTTGTTCGTTAATCGCGATCGCCCAGATCGATATGAAACGGGTACTTTCTTATACATTGAGTGCTTATATCGGTCTAGTATTTATCGCGATCGGCACCCAAAATTTAGACTCAGCTAGATTTATTCTGTTCAATGAATCCTTTGGGATGGCATTGTTATATATGGGTATTGGTGCGATTATTTGGACGAATGTTACTCAAGATTTAACGCAGTTAGGTGGCTTATGGTCGCGCCGTCCTTTTACAGGGGCTGCACTCTTAGTAGCGATCGCCTCTTTTATTGCGTTACCGCCTTTGGGTGGATTTTGGGGCTTTTTACAATTAATCGATGGTCTCTGGTTAGAGCAACCTTGGTTAGTGGGCGTAATTTTAATTGTAAATACGCTGACAGCCTTTAGCTTGACTCGATTATTCTGTATGATTTTCTTAGGTAAAGTCAAACCGATGAGTGAACGATCGGTAGAGCCGTTTTGGTTGATTAGTTTACCTGTAATTACTACTGCTGTTTTTATCTGTCATCTGCCAATTATTTTGCGAAATCTCGATCTGTTGCCCAGTTGGGGAGCTTTAGATACTATGTTTGCACCGCTATTAGTATGGTCGAGTATTTCGGGAATTGCGATCGCTACAGTAATTTATAGTGTCGATGCGATCCCCAAACCTGTGAAGTTACCAATGCCTGCGATTCAAAACTTTTTTGCATATGATTTCTACGTCCAACGTTTTTATCAACTGACAATCGTCTTGTTGGTCGCTACTAGCGCGCGGATAACTAATTGGTTCGATCGATATGTTGTCGATGGATTCGTTAACTTTATTGGTTTGGGGACATTATTTGGCGGACAAACGCTCAAATATACAACTTCGGGACAATCGCAGTTTTATGTTCTAGTTGCTTTTACGGGAATTATCCTCGTCGGCTTGATGATGGGATTATTTGTCTAAGCAATTGGTAATTATCTTTATTAC
>NZ_PVWO01000455.1 GCF_003003845.1 Chamaesiphon polymorphus CCALA 037
CCGCCACAAATCCTCGGCTTCGTGCCGACTAGAGTAGATTACTCTCAAGCGGTTCATCGTGATATCCTCGGCGTGGATGAAAAAGGACAAGCTCTCCTGCACCCGCCTGAAGATTGCTTACCTAAAATATTCGAGACAATCGATCTGACATTATTGCCCCCAATCAAACAATCTGCTTACTATCTCTCTGCTTGTCGGCTCAAGCAACCATTACCTACGTTAAACGCTCGAACGGTTAAGAACCAAGATTATCGTCCGATCGCCGACCTAATTGAATCTATCCTCAACTCGTAAATGATAACTATCCACCTCGCTATCGTCCGTTCGCCGAAAGCTCTCATCACAAATCGCTCACAAATCGCCGACCCGAAGCTTGCGAGTCGCTCTGCGGCGATCGGATCTATCCTCCACTTCTAAATACCCACTGACTTTTCCCCATCTTAACCATGTCAAAATCTACTGGACTCGCCGCAAAATTTGCAGTTGCAGGTGACAATGTTAAAGTTCAAAATCTGGAAACACAGATCGAAACACTCACCCAACAACTCAAACACCAGAACGGGTTGATGCGAATCGATCTCTCTCTAATCGATCGAGATGAAAATCAACCGCGTAAAGTTTTCTCTACTAAGTCGATCGAGCAAAGGGGGCGCAGTCTCGAACTCCACGGACAGAAAACGCCGATCGTTCTCATCCCTCAACCCAACGGCAGATATAAGCTCTTCGATGGCGAACTAAGGGTTTTAGGGGCCACCTATATCAATTGGACGCACCTCGATGCGGTAATTTTGCCCGCCGATCGGGTGGCGATGGCGATCGATATCTTCAGAGGTCAAGTCATTGCTGGCATCCAATCTCAACACTTACACGACCTCGATCTGGCTGAAGCAATTGTCAAACTAGCCGCAGGCGACCCGATTTTATCCCAACTGGATATTGAAACAGACTTACCCAGAATCCTCAACACCGTATTGGCACGAATTAAAAAACATCAAGCTTTAAGTCAGCTTTCCGAACTGGTCTGTCGATCGAGACCGGAAATAGAAAGATGGATTGCAGAATCAGGTGCGATCGAGCATCAACATGAAGCTGCTTTGCTGCAAATGCTCTTAGAGTTGCAATTGAATCCTAAAACTGTTTCCAATCATGTATTGCCCATGCTATCACTCCCGTTGGAAGTAAAGGAGGCAATTCGCACACACGATCTAGAGAGTAGCAAAGCAGCAGCGATTGCTAAACTTACTGCCGAACGACTGGGAACTACCGAGGATAATGCTGTGTCCGTTCGCACCGAATTAATTGAAAAAACAATCGCCCAGAAACTATCTCTACCTGTAGTTCGCTCGGAGTGCGCTCAATGTCTTACTGGTTTAGATACTGGTAGTACTCGCATGAATAAAATTGTGAAATCGATCTCCTCCCTCGATCTCGATGGACTCGCAGAAAATGAAATCAGAACGATCCAAAAATCCCTCAAAGATAAACTAGCTCAAATCCAACAATTTTTGAAGACATCTTGACCGATCCAATACCAAATCCGGTTTAAATAGACAATTTATTTAACTTACTCCGATCGGTTTCAAGGTCGAGGGTGATTCTAGTGACTATTTATAACTGTTAAGCGTGAGTTGTCTGGAAGATCGTTGTTCAAATCTAGTTCGAGTTGTCGATATAATTCCACGGATAATCGAGGCAACCTGTCGATTAAATCCGCAAGCGTTAACTGCCAATTTTGCCTGCTATGGCGCACTCTAGGTACTTTGGGCAGCTTTAACTTCATTGATAACTGCCCTGGTGTCGGCTGAGGTCGATGACGGTGCATCCGTAAATGACATCCGCTGCACAAGCAGACGAGATTAGACTTATCATTCTGGGCGGGATTCCCATCCAGGTGGTGGACTTGCGCCGATAGCTTGCGTCTGAGAGATAAATCTAGATGGCGGTAACTATTATTTGGTGGCAGACACTTCAAACCACAGCGGTTACAGCGATATCCTGCCGCTTGCTTGACTGTAGTGGCAATGTCCGCCCAATTATCTGGATATTCCAGCGTTAAAGCCATAATTCTCAACTTACTCGGTAAACTGTGCTTCAGCCTTTACATGCCGATTCTCCGTTGGAGAGGCTCCGCCAACGAACATTTGGATTCTGTGGTGGCTCTAATCCCAAGTCTTCTGGACTCGATTCGCCCTTCACCATCATACCAAGGGGCACTCAAATACCAAGCACTTACAGGCTAAAATAAAGCTAAACTAGTCCCTTCATCAACATCGGCACCCTGTATGAAAATTCTGCACGGTACATGGATTCCTAACTCCAGTGATGAATTTATCCAAGCAGGAAACTTTTATCTGTGGGTAGAAACCGATACGCCGCCCAGACAGCAGAAGAATCGGGAGCCAAATAGACACCCCCAACAATTAAATAAAGACGATCTATCAACATTCTTAAGCGACGAACTAGGTATTACTCCCAAAAATGGCTCACTTAGTCGAGATATTATTACCAAATATTTTATCCTGCCCAGCACCGACGTTGGCGTTGGCGAAGCCTTTGCCTCAGCAAAAGCCTCTCCCAGGGAGAATCGACCCTTACCCTCCGTCGAACTCACCCGCTATCTCGAAACAGAAGCTCCCACTCCAACAACCTGGCAAATTTGGGCAATTGACTGTTATCAAGTCAACCCCATTGTTAAACTGCTCAATGACATCCATTTTTTATGTCTCTACAGCACAGAAACTCAAATGGGTGCAGATTTACTCTGCTGGTACCATTACAGTCAATCCGTTCGGGAACTTTTACACAAAGATCGCTACATTCCCACCTTAAAATACCGCGATCGATCCCCACTCAAAGCTAAAGGTAAAAAGACATCTCCTAGCCCTGAAATCTATCCTGGTTGGGAAATTGTTTCTGAAGTCTATGAAACTAAAATTCAACAATACATCAATTACTTACCACTTGCCTGTACTGGTGGTTTAAATGCCGCTGACGCACCCATAGAATTCTATGACAAAGAAACGCTCCTGCGTCATTTTTCCGAATGCCTCCTGCACGATTATGTCGCCAATACGCCCATCCCTGCCACCTTCGAGAAAAAGATTGCCAACTCTAGATTAATAACTGGCTGTCTCAATCTCCAGAATTCAGCTATACCCTGGACGGACAGCCAAGCTGTAACAATCTACAAACAGTGGCAAACCTGGAAACAAAAACTAGTAGCCGCCCAAAATAACTCCACCTTTCAACTCTGTTTTCAACTGCAAGAAGCCTCAACCCAAACCCCAGATCGCTGGTATCTAAAATTTATAGTCGCTGCCAAACAAGATCCCTCCCTAAAACTCGAACTCGATGACTACTGGCAGCTAGACAGTAAAACCAAACAAAATATTCACAAACAATTTGGCAAAGAATTTGAAAAAGACCTACTTCTAAACTTAGGTTACGCCGCGCGGATTTATCCTCAAATTTGGCAAGGATTAGAAACAGATAAACCCGTCGGCTTTTTCCTCACCCTTACCGATGCCTTTGACTTCCTAGCCCAGAGTGCCTGGGTATTAGAAGATGCAGGCTATAAAACCATCGTCCCCGCTTGGTGGACACCTCAAGGTAGAGCAAGAGCTAAACTCCGCCTCAAAGCCTCACCGAAAAAGTCTGGTAAGAGCAAAGCTGAAAAAGGCTTATTTCACCTCGATAATCTCATCGACTACCACTACGAACTCGCCATCGGCGACGAGCAAATTACCCCCCAAGAATGGCAGAAATTAGTCGATGCCAAAGCTCCACTGATCCATTTTCGCGGGCAATGGATGGAATTAGATCTGGCTAAAATGCAGCAAATGCTCCAATTTTGGCAGTTACATCAGGATACCCAACCAGAATTGACGCTCTTAGAACTAATCCAAAAAACTGCTGCGGCTAACGAGGAACTCGAAGTCGAAACCGAAGATAGTTTAGCCGCAATGATGCTAAATTTACACGATCCCAGTCAACTCGAACCGATCGAAAATCCCCTATTATTACAAGGAACCCTACGCGAATATCAAAAACGTGGAGTAGCCTGGATTCAATATCTCGAACGCTTGGGTTTAAATGGTTGTCTGGCTGATGATATGGGTTTGGGAAAAACTATTCAAGTAATCGCTACCTTAATCGTCGAAAGAGCAGATTCAGCGAAAATTTCACCAACTCTATTAATCGCTCCAACCTCCGTACTGGGTAATTGGGCGAAAGAAATTGAAAAATTTGCTCCACATTTGGGCATAAAAATCCATCATGGTAGCGATCGAATTCAAGAATTAGCTGCCTTTAAAACGGCTACTGGTGAATGTGATGTAGTCATTACTTCCTATACATTAGTCAGAAAAGACAGCAAATTATTACAAGCTGTAGATTGGCATCGAATTGTCATCGATGAAGCCCAAAATATCAAAAATCCCGCCGCCGAACAAACCAAAGCCATTCTCAAACTACCATCCACTCGTCGCCTCGCCTTAACTGGAACCCCCGTCGAAAATCGCTTGTTAGATTTATGGTCGATCTTCAATTTTCTCAATCCTGGTTACTTAGGTAAAGAAGCTCAGTTTCGCAAATCATTTGAAATTCCGATTCAAAAAGATCGAAACCAAGTTCAATCTCTCACATTGAAAAAATTAGTACAGCCGTTTATCCTGCGTCGCGTTAAAACTGACAAGACAATTATCAAAGATTTACCAGACAAGGTCGAACATAAACAGTATTGTAACCTCACTAAAGAACAAGCATCCCTCTATGA